>JACUTN010000040.1 GCA_014859805.1 Candidatus Bathyarchaeota archaeon | reverse complement strand
TGGACTTGTTGATTTTTGAACACCTTTGTCATCTTGGTTTCTCCGCCTGAAACCAACTTAATGTACGATATTGTTGTTTCCACAGTCTCTTTTAGCTGCTGTTCTGTTATTCCCGGAGCCCCATACCCAACCACCAGCACGTTTCTCGTTTGTCTAGTAATCTTCGTATGGTCTGAGTCTCTGTAGGGATATATGCACAAGATCTGGTTTTCATCAGCCAAGACGAGCATTCTATCTGTTAGGGTCATGAGTTTATTCATGCCGATTCCCGTGAAGGTTCCACCGTTTTTTGCAAAGCGTATCCGGAAGGGCGGGTTTAGGCGGTCTTTGTCGAATCCGCTTATGGGAATTATGGTTTTCAATGAAGCTAGATTGTAAGCGTCAACAACTGTAGATATGCGTGGAAGCTCTTTTCCGTGTAAAACTCTTCTGAGCAAGGCTTCGCCTGAAGGCCTCGTTTTTGTAGGGTCTATGTCAAGCTTCCAGTAGAAGTCTCTGTAGGCTCTAACTGTTGAGTTATCCTTTAACGTTTCGATGTTATATTTGGCTCTGACCTCTTCGTATACAGCTTTTTTGAGCTTCTGGATTCGCACGTTTTCTTTTTCTACGTGGACATCGTTGATTATGCCTATGCAGATAGCTAATTCTGCAAACTTTTTGGAGATTTGTGAGCCCCAGAGAACCGGGATTTGCATGTTTCTGGCACCTTGGATAGACAGTAGACGTTAGATATTTTAGCGTTCTCTGTGCAAAATGTTTTCCTTTCAAACAGCCGATTAATGGGTTAGTGATTAGAAACACTGTTGAAAATGATTAAGGTTAGGTGTAAGGCAGCGGGAGAGTGTTGACGCTTTGATGATGTGTTAGATGGTTAAGCTCTCTGGTTGACTATAGCCCCCTTATATATACTCGCAACATTCTCGCGCTGGGAAGATAGGTGTTAAATGGGTCTTTTCTGTGCGAGTTCTTGTTGTAGTGTGTGGAAATCGGTGATGAGTTGCTCTTTGTATTTTGGGTGGTATAGTGCTGCTGCTGGATGAAAAGTTGGAAAAATTGTTACTTGCATGTCCAGAATAGAGGCTTTATAGAATTTTCCGTGAACGCGAGTTATTCCGTTGAAGGGTAAAGCAACTTTGGAGAAAACGTAGGCTGTTGAATAGTTTCCAAGAGTAACGATAATTTCTGGTTGAATAACTCGGATTTGCCTGTTTAAGTATGGCGTGCACCTTTCAATTTCATCTCGTGATGGCTCACGGTTCTTTGGAGGCCTACACTTCAGAATATTGCCGATGAAAACGTTTTCTCTTGAAAGACCTGCTTCAGATAACAATGTGTCGAGAAATTTTCCAGCAGCTCCTACGAAAGGTTTTCCTTTAACGTCTTCCCAGTAGCCAGGTGCCTCTCCAATAAACATGATTTGGCTGTGTGGGCTGCCTTCGCCTGGAACAGGGTTTTTGCGGGTTTTCCAAAGTTCACATTTACGACACACAATGACTTCTGTAACGATAGCATCTAAAAGCTCTCTCTTAGACAAGAAACGCACCCTCTTACTCATTCCTACGTCTTTTCCTCACTTTCCCCTTTTAACTCCAAAACCTCTTTTAACTTATTCACATCAAGACCATACGACAAAACTGCTCGCGAAAAATCATTCAGCACACGTTTAAATCTTTCAACAACCGGAGTGACAATGTCCTCCTCTACAGTGTATTCATAAACAGACATGAAATATGTGACAAACTCTTGAAAATCTATATTCACGTAAAAGTCGCTTTTCACCCTCGGTTTAAAACCAGTCAACCACTTTTCCAAACCAATCCTGTCAAGGTAAGTCATAAACCCTACATTATACTTGCCCTTCAATAACGCGTCTTTCAAATCACTCACTGTCGGACTAATAGACGTAACATTCAACGCAGCATACTCCACCATAACGCATATGTCACACATACCATTATCCAACCTTCCCTCACAATTCCTACGTAACTCCTCTCTTCTACCCGTCTTTTTGGCTTCAATAACAATTCTAACACCGTTCAAATCAAGCAAAACATCAGGATAACCCTTCTTCAAGATAACCTCGCCAAGAGCCTTTAGCCCTCTTTCAGCTAAAAGCTCAGCTAACAAAACATTCAGAGCTCCCTCCCTAACGTTCATCCACCCTTGCACGGACAACCTCTCTCCACTATAGGGTTACGCGAAAAGTATTTCAGCATCTTGATAGTCTTCAGGCTTTCCCCTTTAAGGCTTTTTCCCACCATTCAAAAGCATCAGTTTCAATGCTGAAAATATAAAGGGACTGTCTTTTTTCATTCGCGGGGAAAAACGCAGACACTCTTGGACATATTTGAAGCCAAATAACGGTGATACATGAAAACCATAGAAGGATCAAACCTGTAAAGCTTGCACGAAAATCTGGTGCAAAAAAATATGGGGGGGTATCCCGTATTCGTTTAGTTTTAAGCCTAAAATTGACCCCGAGAGAGACAGTGAAAATTAAGCAACTTTAACTTCTTTTTGGCTAAACCCTCAACCATTAACGGAACCATCTTGCTGGCTCTAAGTATCTCCACAAAAAGCGGCTTCCCATCCTCATCAAAATGAACTATAATGTCACCCACTTCTTCCGCATGAGAAAGCTCACCTTTCTCCCTAAGAATAACTGTCAACACATCAGCACCCCCATCATACTTGATCTTATAAGCCATAACGCTCACGCCTAACAGCGGAAAAATGACCTCAACGAGGCTTCAAAACATATGCTTTAAGGCATCAGCGCCCTTCATTCCCACGCTTACACCTAAAGCCTCAGCTTTAGAGGTTGCTGCCTTAACATTTGCATTAAGCACATCTTCGAAACTTTTCACTCCACTAACTACTGCAGCGGCAACATCCAATTTTTCAGCAGCCTCAACGTTCAAAAAACCACACATAACAAACCCTTTCTCAGCAACTACCAAAAGCAAAGGCGGGGAATCCGGCAACTCAACCCGAACGCCCAAACAGGTTTTGTCATAAACCTTCACTGACATGATGCTGATCATACGGACACCTTCCAATAACAAACTATGTTTGCGCATCTAACTTAAGTAACAATCGCTACTGAACAGAAAAGCCCTTTAACACAAATGAAGGCTCACTAATCCTAATAATAAAAGAAAAAGAGGACACAAGCTAACTAGGTTAAAGGTCTTTACCACTCTTCTTCTTCCTCTTCCGAATCCTCTTCCCAGTCTTCTTCTTCCTCTTCTTCAAAGCACATGGCTTTATCCTCCACGAAATTGCATTAGCACCCTACCCCAAAATAAATTTTACTATAACTCTCACCACAGAAAAGTTAAAAGAATATTTAGACGACCTCTGCACCTAGAAAACAATAACCATTAAACCGCTAACATAGAAATGGAGAAGCTTACAACATGTTAACAAAACTGAAGAAAAGAGTTCAAGCAATGCTTACAACAGAGGCAAAAGCAGCCCACAAAATAGGTTTGACACCAAACAAGCTAAGCGCCACTGGCATAGTTTTGGCTTTTCTTTCAGCCCTAGCATATACAGTATGGCAAACCCACACGTTTTATCTCTTACTTGCAGCCGTTTTGCTCTTGCTCTCAGGATTATGCGACGCCCTAGACGGAATATTAGCCAGGCTCTATCATGAAACAACCCCTTTCGGCGGATTCCTGGACTCACTACTAGACAGATACGCAGACGCAATAGTATACGCAGGCATAATCATTAGCGGATTATGCGACCCGCCATGGGGTTTAACAGCCCTAATAGGCTCGTTACTCGTAAGCTACACACGCGCAAGAGCAGAAGCAACTGGAATAAAAATGGAGTCAATCGGACTAGCAGAAAGAGCGGAACGCATAATCATACTAGCCACAGCAACCGTAACAGCAGCTTTCTGGCAACCAAAAACAGCAATGAACGCGGGCATAATCCTGCTTGCAATACTTTCAAACCTAACAGTTCTACAAAGAAGCATACACGTCTACAAAAAAATGAAAAGCTGAAATCTACCTTCTCCGTCGCTTTCTCGGACGCGTATGCCGCTCACTTTTAGCCCTAACCTTCACAACCTTCCTGTGCACAGCACATGAAACACAATAATACTTAGTCGTCACCGGAGCAGCAATATACGCACCCTTCTGACGAAGCTCCTTCATCAAACCATAATCAACCATAGAAACCCGTTTAGTAACCTTCTTAGCCTTATCCCTAGGCACCATCGCACCACAGCTAGCACACTGAACAAAACCACCACTTCCCTTGCCGCCCTTCGACCTTCCATGACTTTTCCTTTTATAAGGCATTGCTTTCACTTCTCCATTGCACGTAAAAGTGTTGTCTACCTTATATATCTGTCCTCAACCTAAGAATCGAAGCAATATTAGCCTTCACATCAATTCTAGGAATTATCTTCCCCGTAGACGACGTAAAAAGTGTTGTAACCCCCGGTCCATGACCAGACGACACACAGTTCGTGTGCACAACAATGCCGACTGACATGGCACCTCGCTTGTAAATTCTCCCGTAAGAGTGATCCGCGTCTTTTATGGCCACAACGTCGCCGAGCCGCAAATCATCAAGACCAAACTCCTTCCTAACGTTCTCGTCAAAAAGTTGGATGTCATAATCCCCAGAATACGTTTGGTTAGCTCCTAAACCCGAACCCATTATCGCCGCAGGAATCACGTGCGTAACAGGAACCTCCAGTTTTTCGCCACCCGGCTTCGGATCTAAAGCCTCCAAGAATCGCGGATCCATATTCATAACTTTTATGTCCGGAAAATCCAGAAGTTTCAAACCTACACCAAAAGCTTTCACGAGAACTTTGTCGCCAAGCATGAGTTTCTCAAGGGTTTCAGGCTGAAAGTCCATGAGCACATGGTCTATTCCTCCGTGTTTGCCTGTCACAACCCCCTTCGCGCCTTTCGCACCTTCTGTAACGACTACTGCTTCATTTCCAACGCATGAAAGCACATTAAAAGCCGTGTTTGCACCACGTCCAAAACGTGAGTCGTTCTCCTTATTTTCTACGCTTACACCCGGCTCAACATGGTCCGCTTCCCATCCACAAGCAAGGTCGCCCACCCTAACATTATATGTGATACCGCCAACACCAGGCAAAACAACTGGATCGCCCTGAGCTGAAATTCTATAAATTCCTCGCCCATAAACTGGACTAGCTACTTCACCGACAACCGAAATTTTCACCAACTTATCAACGTTTGTTCTTAACATGACAATTCCTCACACTGGACTTGGTGCATTAGTTAATAGATGCTAATAAAATTTCACCCCAGCCGAAGACTATTGTATCTACGTGAAACACAACAAGTTTTAAATGTGGGATACTTATTTTGAGTTGATTGACGCAAACATAAACGATGTAAACGTCATTCACAGGTTGAGAACCATGTCAGACATTGGATTAAGGTCTAGAATGTTGGTTAGAGACGTTATGAGCAGCCCAGCAATAACCATAAATGAAGAGGCACCAGCAAATCAGGTTGCAGGACTCATGGACAAGCACCGTTTAGGATGCATAATAGTAACAAGTAAAGAAGGCAAACCCCTTGGAATCATCACAGAAAGAGATTTGGTTAGAAGAGTTTTAGCCAAAAACATCAAGCCAGACTCTCTTGAAGCAAAAGAAGTTATGACCTCACCTCTAATCACGATAGAACCCGGAGAAAAAATCAGTGAAGTTGCTAGAAGAATGAGCAGATTGAACATCAGAAGATTAGGAGTCATGTATAAAGGTCAACTCGTTGGAGTGCTCTCAAGCAAAGATGTCCTCGGAGTCATGCCTGAACTTATAGAAATCATCCAAGAACAAGCCCTCATGGAAGGCGAGAACAGAGCTCAAGAAGCAGGGGAAGAATCGACGCCTCTTGCCGGATATTGTGACAGCTGTGGAGGCTGGTCAGACAACCTAAAAGAGAGTAATGGAGAATTCATCTGTGAAGATTGTGCAGCCGAATTGGAAAGTGAGGAATGAGGCGGTTGTTTGCGTGTTAGAGGAATTATGGATGAGAAGCATCCGTTTATTTATGAGGATGAACTTGCAACAAAAGCCCGTGCAGTGATACGAGATTTCGCCTTAAGAATTCTTCCAGTAGTGGATGAAAACAAAAAGCTACTAGGCATAGTTTCACGCAGCAGTGTAATGGCTATTTCCTCTTCCGTTTCGCCCATAAGAGTTAAGGGCATAATGACCACGCCAAAGCACATAGCAGCGATAGAAAACGACGCCTCTTCAACCATCAAAGAGATGATTCGACTAGATGAATGGTATGTACCGGTTGTAAACTCAGCTCAAGACAAAACATACAGAGGAGTTTTAGGCTTAGAAAACTTCATAGAGACTTTGCTCAAAACAAACCCAAACAAACTCTCAAAACCCGTATCAGAAGTAATGTCCAAAAGAGTTGTCGTCTGCTCTCCAGACGATGAAGTTGATAACGTTTGGCGTTTAATGCAAAACCAATCCTTTGCTGGATTACCAGTTGTCGAAAAGGATAGGGTAGTGGGAATTATTACACAGAAAGACATGCTCGAAAGCGGAACGGATCTGCCCACATTTGAATCCAAAAAGGGACGTTTCCGATCTTCCTCCACAATTTCCTCAATAATGAAAACAATGGTAATAACCGTAAAAACTTCAGCGAAGATCAGAGAAGCCGCTGAACTCATGATTTCAAAAAACATTGGAAGAATACCTGTAAAAGATGATAAGGGAAGGTTGATTGGTATAGTTGACCGTGAAGATATTGCCAAATTACTTATTAAATGAGAAGGGAGAAAATTGAGTAGAGAAAGTTTCAGAAGATCGTTAAGGGACAAAGGTCCACTATCTTTGAAGGATCATCCCTCGAAAAAACGGGAAGGCGAGATATTACACATTGCGAAAAGCCCCGTTGTCACAATGGCTCCTACAACACCCATCTACGATGGCATCCAAATAATGACTAAAGAAGGATTCCGACGAATACCAATAGCAAATCCAGGAACCAGAACACTGGAAGGAATAGTGACAGCTACAGACATAATTGATTACCTAGGCGGTGGAAAAAAATTCCAAATAATTCAGAAAAAATTCGCGGGGAACATTTTCAAAGCCATAAATGAACCGATAAAACTCATAATGATCAAAAAAGTTGTTTCAGTTCAGACCTCTGCAAAGATAAGTAAAGCAATAGAATTAATGAAACAGCAGAATCTCGGCGGGTTGCCTGTGGTTGACGATAAAAATCGTGTAAAGGCAATAATTACAGAAAGAGACATTGCCAACATGTTCGCCGACAGAATAAGCGGCGTAACAGTCACGCGGTTGATGTCGAAAAAAGTAGTTACGGCTATACCAAAAACTACAATTTTTGAAGCTGCAAGAACAATGACGACGCGGGGATTCAGAAGGCTGCCAATAATCTCCGAGGGCAAAGTAGTCGGCATAGTAACCGCCATGGATATTATACGTTTTTTCGGCTCTGGAAAAGTCTTTCGATACTTAAAGTCTGGAAGCATTACTCAGGTTTTGAACACGCCAGCATTTGAAATAGCAACAAAAGATGTTGCAACTATAGAACCAGATGTGGATGTAGGTCAAGCAGCAAAAGTAATGCAAGAGAAAAACATTGGGGCTTTACCAGTGGCTAAAAATGGGAAACTCATGGGTATAATAACGGAAAGAGATTTCTTCAAAATAATAGAATAAACTTAACTAGATAGTGAAGCGCGCGTTCTATGAAAACGATAGTTAGCAGTCGATAAGAAAAAACTAATATTCAACTAATGGAGCGGATGGATTCATGGGTAGAAAAGAGCGATGTCCTCAATGTGGGAGTAAGAAGATTACGATAACTGGAAATCTGAAAAAATGTAACGTTTGTAAATATGAATGGACGGGAAAACCTAGAAAGAAAACTTCCAAAAAAGAGAAAGTCCGATTTTAGGTGCCAATATGAAGAAATACAAACAGGAGGTCGTGGGAGTTTAGTGTCGTCTGTAAA
>JACUTN010000039.1 GCA_014859805.1 Candidatus Bathyarchaeota archaeon | reverse complement strand
GCTTTCGTTCCAATTTACAGTCCAGTGCATAGACCAGTTGTGCTAATCTGCCCTAAATGTCAAGCTCGCATTCCAGTGAGTTCAAAGTTCTGCCCAGAATGTGGAGCAGATCTGAGGCCGAAGTAGATTTCTAACTCTGTAACTTTCTAAAATAGGAAAAAATTGAAAGACTCAGTAGTATTCTACGTAAAGACGCTATTTCTTGATAATGACCGATTTTCCATTACTCAAGCAAACCATTTCACTTGGACTTTTCAGAACTACTTTGTTTTCATTTGACACAAAAACCATGTCCATAGCCTTGTAAACCAGTTTCAAACCTTTGGCGACAAGAACGTCCAATTTGCTGAGTTCATTCTGAAAAGCGAAAATGAAGCCACGGTGTTCGTCGAAACATTGATGGTTATGCACTCCTCTCTTTTTGAAAAACTGGTCACACAAGTCTTCTGCTCTATCTGCAAATTCTTGTTGGTTTTGATAGCCCATTCTTGCGAAGTCTTCTTCGCTCGCTGTCGTTAAGTGTTTCTGCATTTCTTCTGTGTCTCCCAGCATTAGAAACGGTTCGTTTAATTCTTTCTCAACAGGTTTCCCGATGGCGCCTTCTTCTGTTTCAACTATGGTGTCCAGAAGCAGTTTGCCATTGCCATGGAATACGTAGCCTCTCTCTTTATCATCTAGTTTCATTGGGATGACCAAGGTGTTCTTGCTAGTTTCTATGATGCCTTTTTCTGTTTGCCACAATGTCACAGCTTCAGATGTTTTCGAAACGGTGTTGTCTAGTTGATAGTTTTGCCAGATCATTCTCGGTTCCTTCTTTCAGCGAATCTCGTGACTCGTCTTGCCATTTTGTATGCGGTTCTGCCTGGCATAGTGATGAGGTAGCGTCCCCTGACTTTTTCTTGAACAACTAGCCCTGCTTCTTCAAGCACTTTGAGATGGCTCGAAAGTGTGCTTGTAGTGATCTCTGAAAGCTTCTCTTGCAACTCGTTAATGTATTTTCCACCGCTCATGAGTTCATCTAACATTCTCAGTCTATGTTCGTGGCCTAGGGCGCTCATGACTTCAGCTGCTCTGGGAAAACTAACTTCTACTTCATCTCTTCTTATATGCGGTTCTTTTCTTCTGAGAATTCTGACACCTCTCGGGCCTATGAATATGGATTTTTCAAGTTCACCGTGTATGCCCTCAGCGACACCTTCCATCATATCCTCAACGTAGTCATGCACGCGGTCTCCAATGTCGATGTATATGCCGCGCCTTCTTTCTCGTTCTCCGCCCATAACATTTCTAAATTGTTCTTTTAGGTTTGCAATTTCTTCTTTGAGTTTTTTCATTTCTTCATTAAGGTCTTCAGACAATTTGATTCTCACACTCCTTAACTTCACGTTTCCCGTTTTCAATTCGACAAGAATCAAATAGAAATCGACGTATATAAACATTGCCATACACGGACTTTGTATTGAATCTACACTCACGAAACTCACACATTACGCGCCGTATTTCAGAAGTTCATAAAATTTTGACTATACTTATAACTAGAAAACTAGTCACAATTATAAACTGTGCCTTAATGCTAAAAGATTTGGAGAGACATGCTGGAATGGAGAGAACAAAGCCAAAAGAGGTTTCAAAAGAAACTGCTCGACTGTTCCTTGTTTTAAGGCAAGGTTTTCTCCAAGAAAAAAGAGGCAAGAACGGAACGTTAGAAGCAATCAAACGGCTTGAATGCGTCCAAATGGACCCTATCAGTGTTGTACATCGTAACCAGCATTTAGTTCTTCATAACAGAATTGTTGATTACAAGCCTTCTTACATGGATCAGTTGATTTACAAGGACAGACTTCTGTTTGAGTATTGGTGTAACGAAAAATCCATAATCCCCATTGAAGACTTCCCTTACTTCCGCTATCGAATGCAAAACCCATCACAATTTCATTCTCCCTTTTACGAACGACTAAAAGCCAAAAGAAAAAGCTTGAAAGATACAATCGCCCACGTTCTATCAGAAGTCAGAAAGCACGGACCACTTTCAGCACTAGAAATTAAGCAGAAAGGAAAGATTAAAAGCAAAGTCGCAACGAGTGTTCTGAACTTGCTATGGGACTGCGGCGAATTCATGATTCACCACGTGGAAGGAAATAGACGATATTACGACCTTACTGAACGATTGCTTCCACCAAATACAGATGCGAAAACTCCGACGAGAGAAGAGTATGAGCGGTTCATGATTCGAAAATACATGAGAGCCTACGGACTTATCGATACACGCGACTGGAGGTTTGGCTGGCTTCCACTAAAAGCCTCTCAAAGAAAAAACACAGTCAAAAAAATGACCGAATACAATGAGCTATGCCCTGTCAAAGTTGAAGGCGTTAAGCATGCATACTACGTTTTAGAGGAAAACTCGAGCCTGCTTGAAAATTCTGATACATCTGCAAGTGAAAAGGTTCATTTCGTTGCACCACTAGACAATCTTCTATGGAATCGCAGAATGATTTCCGAAGTCTTCGACTTCAATTATTCTTGGGAGGTGTACAAGCCTCCAGAGAAGAGAATTTATGGCTATTACGCCATGCCAATCCTCTATGGGACACGCTTCATTGGAAGACTCAACCCCAAACTTGACAGACAAAACAGCAAAATGATTATCAATTCAATAGTTCTGGAAGAGAAAGACTTCGACAGAGATAGCTTAGTAGGTGAACTTGCAGCAGCCCTTCAAAGATTCCTCAAACTTCATGACGTATCCCAAATCAATATAGAGAAGACTCAACCAAAAGATTTAAAACATGCGTTAATGGGCGAGTTATGTTAGCTTTTATTAAGTCTCGGGTGATTGGCTTGAAAGTATTGTTCGTGTGTTCAGGAAATGCTTATCGAAGCCCAGTAGCAGAAGCACTATTGAAGAAACTTAGGCCTGACATAAACGTAGATTCTGCGGGAACAGATCCAGCAATTCCAATCTCAGAAACAGCAAAGGAATATTTAGCAAGAGAAAACGCGGAACAATACCTCAAGAAAAATCCGAAAGGCCTAGATAGCAAGCAACTTGGCGAATACGACCTTATAGTAGCCATGGAACCAAGACACAAAGATGCTGTCCTAAGCAAGCGTCCAAAATGTGCAGACAAAATAGTTGTTTGGAACATTGATGACCCATATTTCCTACCACGTGGACACGCCGAAAAAGTTTTTAGACAGATCAAAGGCAAGGTTCATGAATTAGCTGACTCGTTATAAAAACGACAAGAGTCAGTTTCCAAATTCTAATTGTTTCTCTGTATTTTTGATTCATAAAAGTTATTGATGGCTAAAGAAAAGAGTTATTGATGATTCGGCTAAAGAAAGAGCCAATTCGTTTTCTTTTCATCATAATAGTATCCACGATTCTCGTTCAACTTGCAGATGCAACTGCCACGAGCTTTACTGTGCCAAAAGGTGAAGAGATAACCAGATCCATCAGCCTTGTGGTTGAGGATCGTGTTTTAGTGAAGTTTACTGTTGTAGGACAGACTGCGAGCACTTTAGACTTTTTCATTATTGATCCTCATGGAGATGTGCAAGTTGAATACAGCAGGGTAGGCACCGTCAGCTACCCTTTTATCTGTGATGAAGCTGGAGAATACGTTTTACACTTTTCCAACACAGACATGTCAGAAGATAAGCTTGTAACATTGGATTATGAGATTCAACATTACATTTTTGGAATTCCGCAGATGCTTTTCCTAACAATAATTATCGTTTTAGTCTCTGTGGCTGCTGTGGCAACGTTTATACTGATGGGAAAACCTTACTAGCAACCAACAGTCAGGAATAGAACTGGTTCTTTTTAACAATCCAGATTTTCAATATTGATTTGGATTACATATGCTGAAACATATAAACCATTTATACTTACTCAGTGATACATTTTGCCGTGAAATGTCATGCTTGTCACAAACAAAGATTTAATGTCACCAGCCATGCAGAAGGCTTACGCCGTTGGAGCCTTCAACATCAGCAATCTAGAAAGCTTGATGGCAGTCGTTGAGGCAGCGGCTGAAGAAAGATCGCCAGTGATCGTTGCTGTTACTCCGAGTTCTATAAAGTATGCTGGTTTGGCTTACATTGGAAAAATGGTTAAGGCTGCAGCGGAATCCGCTTCGGTGCTTATGTCTTTGCATCTTGACCACGGCAAAGATGTGGAAACAGTTACAAAATGCATGGAGGTTGGCTTTACATCCGTTATGATTGACGGCTCGCATTTAAAGTTTGAAGAAAACGTCGCATTGACGAAGCGTGTGGTTGATTTGGCACGTCCAAAAGGTGTTTCGGTTGAGGCGGAGCTTGGAAAACTTGCTGGTGTGGAAGAATCAACTGTTGAGGAGAAAGAAGCCGTTTTGACTGATCCTGACGCTGCTGAAGAGTTTGTTGAACGCACTGGTGTTGATGCCCTTGCAGTTGCAATAGGCACTTCGCATGGAGCCTACAAATTTAAAGGCGAACCCAAACTTGACTTTGAAAGACTGAAGCTTATCCGCGAAAAGGTTAGCGTCTTACTTGTTTTGCATGGTGCTTCAAGTGTTCCATCGTGGATCATAGAAAAAGCCGTCAAATATGGAGCTGAATTAGGCGGGGCAAAAGGCATCCCGGAAGAACATATTCAAAAGGCTATTTCTCTGGGAATAACGAAAATAAATATTGACACGGATTTGAGGCTTGCTTTCACTGCCGCTACACGCGAGTTTTTGGTTAAATCGCCTAAGGTATTTGATCCTAGGAAAATTTTGGGTTCAGCCAAAGAAGCCATGAAAGAGGTTGTTAAGGGTAAGATGCGTTTATTTGGAAGCTCTGGAAAAGCACTGTGAAGGTGAAAAGATCAAATGAAGGTTGGAATATTAAGCGGAGGCGGAGACGCTCCGGGAATTAACGCTGTTATCCGAGCGGTTGTCAGAAAAGGGATTCAACATTACGGCTATGAAATTGTTGGCATAAGGGATGGATGGCGCGGTCTTCTTGAAGGCGAATTTATGCCATTAGATTTGAAGGCTGCGTCTGGAATTCTGCCTCGCGGAGGCTCCATCTTAGGCACTTCAAGGACAAATCCCTTCAAGTCTGAAAATGGAGGGGAAAAAATACTGAGAAACGCTGAGAAAGCTGGTATAGAGGCTGTTGTTGTTATTGGTGGCGAAGACACTTTGGGAGTAGCCCACAAGATGAGTGAGCTTGGGCTTAAATGCGTTGGCGTGCCCAAAACAATCGATAATGACTTAGCTGGAACAGACTATACGTTTGGTTTCCACACTGCAGTCGCCATTGCAACAGAAGCCCTTGACAGACTTCACACAACAGCAGAAGCCCACCATAGAGTCATTATTCTTGAGGTTATGGGTAGATATGCAGGCTGGATTGCTCTAGAGGCTGGGCTTGCCGGGGGCGCAGACGCCATATTGATCCCAGAAAAACCCTTTGACCTAAATGAAGTTTACGATTATATTAAGCGTAGAGAAAAAAGAGGCAGAAACTTTAGTATAATTGTTGTTGCTGAAGGAGCAAAACCAAAAGGTAAAACAGAAATAGTTTATGGCGAAAGCGTAGACGAGTTTGGACACGTTCGCTTCGGTGGTGTAGGCTTTTATATTGGAAAGGAAATTGAAAAGCACATGGGCATCGAAACTCGTGTTGTGGTTCTGGGTCATCTCCAACGGGGTGGTTCTCCAACAGCATTCGACAGAATATTAGCCACAAGATATGGAGTGGCGGCTATAGACCTAGTTCATGAAGGAATGTTTGGATGCATGGTTGCCCTCAAAGGAAACAAAATAGTTCCTGTACTGTTAAAAGATGTTGCTGGTAAACGAAAGACCGTGGATTTGGAACTTTACGACATAGCAAGCGTGTTCTTCGGCTGAAAAAAGCTGATGGAACAATTCAAGTGTAATGTTCTACCCTTTGGAGGGTTCTGTTAACTCTTAGCTCAAGATGACACTGTTCACAATAAAGGGAAATAGCGCGTGTGTTTGTCAAAAAAATCCAACATTTCTAAGAAAGCAAGCATTCAATCATTTTATCACATGTTAAACACTCATCAGGAAATGGCACATCTTTCGGACGCTTTTTCAAGTATCCAAAAAAATGCTTACACTTTACATTGTTTTCAGGCTTTACTAATGGTTTCTTGACGTCTTCCCTTGAAATCGTAATTTTCTTGCGTTCCTCGCTAATTCTCGACATGCAACGAGGACATGCAGGATATACCCGCACTCGTCCATTACATGAAACCGTTGCTAGAATTGGTTTTTGAGATGTTCCTCCACACTCATTGCACACGAAATCAATAGAGTTTCTCTTAAAGGAACGGTCTTCTTTGTGCAGGGTAGATAACTCTAAGCTTTTTTGCGTTCTTTCCACCTCTTACTTACTATACGGTGAATCTTAATATTTAATAAACCTTTTCGAATATGCGTTCAACAGAAAGACAGATTCTCTAGTTTATGTTGCCAGTATACTCGCCAGCCTCAGTAGGCTTAGGTCTAGAGGCTTCTCGGTTTTGCATGCCTTCTCAAGTGCTGTGCTGGTCATTCTTCCTTTTTGCAAACCAACTATTCTGTTTCCCTGTCCATTCGACAGCAGTTCAACCGCTTTGTTTGCGAACAAGCTGGCTAAAAGCCGACTTCTCGCCGTGGGGTTTCCGCCTCTTTGAGCGTAACCTAGGATGCTGAGTCTAACTTCTGCTCCTGTGTTTTCTTCGATTTCCCTTGCAATTTTGCGGGTGTCTCCAACTCCTTCCGCAGCCACAATTATGCCAGACCTCTTCCCTTTGGCGCTGTTCTGTTTTATGGTTTTGAATATTGTCTCTTTTTTGTATTTGACTTCTGGGACTAAAATTACTTCGGCTCCGACTGTGAGTCCTACTGTTGATGCGAGGAAGCCTCTTGTTCGTCCCATAACCTCAACTATGAATATTCTTTCGTGGGAAATTGCTGTGTCTCGGATTTTGTCGATTTCTGTGACTGCAGTGTTTACGGCTGTGTCAAAGCCTATTGTTTCATCTGTTCCAAAAACATCGTTGTCAATTGTTGCGGGAACGCCGACTATTAACGTGTCGGTTTCTCTGCTTAACTCCAAAGCCGCTTTGAAAGAGCCGTTACCGCCAATAACTGCGAGTCCACTAACATTGTTTGAAGCAAGAGTTTCAGCAGCTTTCTCAATTCCTTCTCTCTTTCTGAACTGTGGGCACCTTGAAGTGCGAAGGATTGTGCCGCCCAATTGTATTATTCCCCCAACAGAACGTGGTGTTAATTGACTGAGCGTATTTGTTAGCAATCCCTCCCATCCCCTTTCGAAACCTAAAACACGCAAATCCTTTGAATAGGCAATGCGGACAACTGCTCGAATAGCAGCATTCATGCCGGGTGCATCTCCACCGCTTGTAACAACTCCGATATTCTTCAACGCTAATTCCTCAATTCTGAATTTGATTTCAGAACAGATGATATAGTGGATTAAAGAGATAAATTTGAGCCTTCAGCTTTCAGTAAAGTTTTATAGTTTTGAAAGACATCAAATCTTTTGGCGGTGGGTCTTAGGCGGGGGGCTAGGGGTCCCCTGAACCGTAAACCCTCTACATGACGGGCTGAAAGCTGAGGCTGAGGCGTTCAAGGCTGTTGAGGCCCTCATTTCCGAAACAGTGACTATCCGTCCCTTGGGGCTGGCGATCATTGAGCAGCTTCCGTAAGGAAGCCGTCTTCGATGTTCACCAGGCGAATGTGGCCAGGCCCGGGAGGGAGCAACCTAAGTCTGGGCGTTCAGCGCTCAGGGGGGTGCGGGTACGAGCGTAGGGTTTGAGGGGTTCGGCGGATTCTGGACGTCGAACCTCAGTGATCCACCGCTTCTAGTGTGAACTGAAAAAAATATTGGAAAACGCTAAATGTTTATACATTGTATTTAGTTTTGTTGGATGTTTAGCATGTCATTTAACGAAGTTCGTAAAGATTATTTGCTTGACCGTTGGGTTGTGATTGCAACAGAACGTGGTCGCCGCCCGACAGACTTTGCAAAAAAAGTAAGAGAGAAAGCCAAAACAAGTGTTTGTCCTCTGTGTCCGGGCAATGAGCACATGACTCCGCCAGCAGTTCTTGTCTATCTTAAATCAGGAAAAGGCATTAGAAAA
>JACUTN010000038.1 GCA_014859805.1 Candidatus Bathyarchaeota archaeon | reverse complement strand
TTCTCGCTGTTGGCTTCAAACGATGCCTAGAGGATCAACGAAGCTTATGGTTTGGTCACTTTCAACTCAATCGTTGAAACACTTCTTGTTTGGCCCTCTCTCCCCGTGACTTGCTCTGTGCCTATGGCGATGCTTTGTAGTTTTAGGTCTTTTAGGAAGACACGTCTTAACAATTCGACTGAGTCAACGGCTCTACTGATTGCCCGTCCCCTAGCCTTCAAAACAACGTTTTTACCGCCGGAATTAAACAAGGTTAGGCAAGCCATCACGTAGTTCATCACTGGTTTTGCACCGACAAACACTGTGTTTTCACTGAATCGTCGAGTCCGTGGTGCTTCGGTTGTTTTTTCCTCTTTAACAGCTTTTTCTGCTGGTTTCTCTTCTGTCATATTATACCTTCCTTTTAGTCAACTGATAGCGGAAGATGTTGCAATGCAGACTATACGATAAATTTCGCGACTCTTATATCTCTTCGCATAGTGCTAAATCAGACGCGTTGTTGGATGCCAGTTTATGGTATCGTTCCCAGTCTTCATCTAGCCATTTCTGTTTCTTTTCAATGTCATCATCAGTCAATTTGCGAAACCTACCTTGCAAACTCAAATATTCTTTAATGGGTCTTCGTTTTTCCTTATCAATCAACTGGTCGCTTGGAGGATTAAGTTTAAACCTGCCATACTCAATTTCAAAAAGCGCCCACAAGCCAGTTTGAACTGCAAGGCGTCCAATCTCCACAGTCTTGCTTGTATCGTAACGCCAACCAGTTGGACATGGCGCCAGCAAATGAATGAATTTTGTCCCTTTAATCGCCTTTGCTTTTCTAAGCTTCTTTACAAAGTCTAGAGGGTACGATGGACAAGCTGTCGCAATATATGGTATTCTGTGAGCAGCCATAATGAATGGCATATCTTTCTTACGTTCTTTTTTTCCAGTAGGAGTTGTGGTGGTCCATGCGCCATAAGGTGTTGCACCGCTTCTTTGCACCCCTGTGTTGCCATAAGCCTCGTTATCATAACAGACGTAAATGAAGTTTGTTCCCCTTTCAGCTGCTCCAGACAAAGCCTGTATGCCTATGTCGAAGGTTCCACCATCCCCAGCCCAGCCAACAACCGTCACATCATTAACACCTTTTTTGCGCAAAGCTGCAACAACACCAGATGCTGTAGCACCTGTTGCCTCAAAAATTATGTTTTGAACAGGCACCGCAAGAGAAGTGTAGGGATAGGGTCCTGGAATAACTGATGAGCAGCATGCTGGAACGACCAAGATTATCTTATTTCCTAAAGCCTTAAAGAGTAGGCGAAGCCCGATTGCCGGACCGCAACCGGCACACGCAATATGACCCCTAAGCAAATACTCCTCTTTCGAAAGTTCCTTTATGGACTCCATAAATTTTGTTGATTGCATTTTTTTCACTTCCTTAAATCAACCCACACCGTTTCTTTTTCAACCCTGCCTCTTCGCATCCATTCCGCTGATTTTCTAGCAATCTTTTCAATAGTTTTAAACGTTACATCTCTCCCTCCCAAACCTGCAATAAAACCTGCAATTAGCGGCTGGTCTTTTTGATTGCAAAGTGAAGACTTTGTTTCTTCAGCGAGGAAGCCTTCCATCCCAAAGGATATGCCGCGGTCTATTATTGCGAACATTTGCGTGTTTTCTGCAAGTTTTCTAATTTCTTCCTTTGGAAATGGACGGAAAACTCGAACTCTTGCGGAACCTACCTTTAAGCCTTCTTTGCGTAGGTTATCCACTGTTATTTTGGCCTCGCTTCCAATAGTTCCCATAGTCAGCAGTATCAAATCCGCATCTTCACATTCGTACTTGTCAATCAGTCCACCGTGTTCAAAACCAAAGTACTTACCATACTCTTTGTCGATTTCCGGGATGAGCTGCTTAGCGTTTTCCATGGCTTCTTGCATCATGTAACGAAATTCCATATACCATTCTGGTGACACTATGTTTGCATGCGACAGCGGGTTGTTAACGTCTAGAAACCATTTAGGCTTGTAAGGCGGCAGAAATTCATCAATTTTTTCTTGATCCGGAATTTTCACGGGCAGGTATGTATGTGACAGAATGAAGGCTTCAAGGCATATCATGGCTGGCAAAAGAACACGTTCATTTTCGCAGAGCTTGTACGCTTGAATTATAGTGTCGAAAACCTCTTGGTTATCAGCACAATAAAACTGAATCCATCCAGTGTCCCGCTGAGACATAGAATCATTATAGTCAGCCCATATGTTCCAGCCAGGCCCCAAGGCACGATTAACAACAGGCATCACTATTGGGAATCGGGAACCAGAAGCCCAATGCAAAGGCTCATGCATAAGCACTAAACCATGAGACGCAGTCGCCGTAAAAGTTCTGACTCCTGTAGCTGCTGCACCCATACACGCTGCCATAGCACTATGCTCAGATTCCACACGAATGTATTCAGCGTCAAACTCTCCGCTTTCAACTAACTCAGCTATCCTCTCAACGATTGACGTTTGAGGCGTTATAGGATAGGCAGCAACAACTTGAACCCTTGCGGCTTTTGCAGCGTAAGCTGCAATGTGATTTGCTGTGTCGATTACCGTTTGCGCCATCTTTATTCTTCCTCCCTTTCCATTATTATGACACCACACGGGCACTCGTTTGAGCATATTCCACAGCCTTTGCAATAGTCATAATCAAATTCAGGTTTGCCGCCGTTTTCCAAGTCTACGGAACCATCGGGACAGAAGATCCAGCAAATATCGCACGCCCTGCAGTAGCCACAACTGAAGCATCTATGAGCTTCATCTTGAACTTTTTCCAAGCTTATACCCGAAGTCTCCTCTTTATCCAATGACTTTGTTCTTTCTTCAGGTGGCAATTCAGAAGCTTTCGCTCTTTCTTTTGGCTCATAATACTCAATGTTTATTCCCTCTATTTTCACGGGTTTTTCCAGCGGAACTTCAGGTCTTATCTCTTCTCCACGTAGATACTGGTTTATGCTCCTCGCCGTCCTTCTCCCAGCTGCTATAGCTTCAACAACTGTTGCTGGACCTGAGATCAAATCTCCCGCTGCAAACAGGTTTTCACCCACAACACCCGTTGCTGAATCTACTTTCATCCAGCCTCCTTCATTCAGAAATTTTTTAGGAATCCATGTTGTGTCTGGTCCTTCACCTATTGCCTTTATGACAGCATCAAACTCTAGCGTAAATTGCGAACCTTCAATTGGTATCGGTCTTCTCCTTCCAGAAGCGTCGAGTTCTCCAAGCCTCATCCTAATACACTTAAGCACGATTTTTCCGTTCTTTTTTGACGCATCTACTGGCTGTGTAAGAAAGTGAAATTCTATGCCGTCTTCCTTTGCTTTCGTTACTTCTTCGCTTATCGCAGGCATTTCCTTTTCAGTTCGCCTATAAAGAATGGAGGGTTTTGCCTTTAGTCTTTTCAGGGTTCTGGCAACATCTACGCTAACGTTTCCGCCACCTATCACCGCAACATCCATCCCCGGCGGTTCCATCAGTCCCTTGTTTACTTCGCCTAAGAACTCCAACCCTGACATCATCAACTGTTCCCCTGATATTCCGATGTCCCTTTCTTTCCATGCGCCTATTGCCAAAAGCACCGCATCAAACTCTTTTTGAACATCCTCAAACTTTATGTCCTCACCTACGGTTTTTCCTGATTTGATTTCTATACCCATTTTTGTAAGAGCAGCTACTTCTTTCTCCACAATTTGTTTCGGAAGCCTGTACGGCGGTATTCCATAAGTGAGCATGCCGCCTGGTTTTTCCTCACTCTCAAATATCGTTACGTTATACCCCATTTTCCTTAGGTAGTAGGCTGCTGAAAGACCAGCAGGTCCAGAACCTATTATACCGATTTTTTTGCCCTTTTCCGTAGAAATTTCATGAAAACCAGCTTCACCTTTCCTTTCAAGAATGTAGTCGCCTAAGAACCGTTCTATAGACCTTATCGATACTGCTTCGTCATATTCACTGCGGTTGCAATGTTCCTCGCAAAAGTGAGGGCAGATTCTTCCAGTGATGGATGGGAAAGGGTTGGTTTCTAGAAAGATTTTCGCTGCTTCTTCCAGTTTTCCATCCCTGATTTTTTCGAAAATTTGAGGCAGACGATTGTTGGCTGGACAATCATATGTGCATGGTGAAACAAGTTCAACCATGACAGGCCTAAAATCTCTCCAAAAGCCAGTTTTTCCCGCACTGCCGATAGTTGGAACGGATAATGTTGTGACGGGCATTTCTTTACGGGTTTTCGGAACCACAACCATTGATTTCACCATCCCTTTATTGATTGTTCATAAGCAAGTTCAGCTGCCTTAGTGTTTTTTTCTCCAGCGCTTCCAGACCAAGTTTGTCTTATAGCTTTTAAGAAGCTCTCTAACTTAATTTCACGTGTTGCTTTGGCAAATGCCCCTAAAATTGCCGTGTTAACAACTGGAAATCCAGCGACAAGCAGTTCTAATTCAATTGCAATTCCAGTTGCGTCAACTGTGGCTATTCGCTGACCGTTTAAACTAGTCTCTTCAGGCTTTTTTGTTGTGTTCATTAGAATGAAACCGTCTTTTTTCAAGCCTTCGGTTACATCCACAACTCGCGTAAGTTCAGGGGACAGAATTATCACATAGTCTGGATCGTAAATTTGGCTGTGCATAAGTATTGGTCCATCGCTTATTCTTGCGAAGGCTTTTACTGGAGCGCCTCTTCGTTCCGCTCCGAAATATGGAAAGGCTTGAACCCATTTGCCCTCAAGGAAAGCGGCGTGAGCCAACAACTGTGCAGCAGTAACTGCTCCTTGTCCTCCACGACCGTGAATTCTAATCTCCTTAAACAAGACTTCTTCCTTCCATTAGGAAATGAAAATTGAACACTTCGAACTTATTAGCGTTAGGTTAAACAAACATCAAAAATAACATTAAAAGTAAACCAGCGGTCGCAAAAATTGGGATAACAGTCTTTTTTGCCTTTTGAGCGACGCTGTCTGTGAGGAGGCATAATGTTTCCAGTTTTTTCTCTCCAATAACCTTAACGTTAGGAACAGTTATGCTACGTGCCCCAGCCTTTGCACGTTCTAAATCAGACACAGCGGCAAGCGTTGCTCTTTTAATGTAGCCAATCAATTTTTCATGATCTATAGCTTCGCCTATTGGGTGGTATCCGCGCTTGCTTAATATTACGGCATTTACTGAGTGCGTGTCTGTTGTGAAAACCTCGCTTTCACTGATGCCCATGGATTTGAGAGTTGAAAGAATCTTTTCACGCAGTCCTGAAACCATGTTGTTACCGTCGATTACCACATAAGCGGTTTTCTGTTCGCCAACCTTGACGACGATTACAGTGATGCCGCCAGGTCCCATACCATCTTTGAGACTGAACTCCTTTGGCATAACAGTGGCAGCACCAACTTCAAAGGGCAAACGTTTCAAAGAGGCTGTTTGCTCTAAACATTTGGCTGCAGTTGCTTTCAACGCGTTCAAAGCTTCTTGTGTGCTTATTGTTCCGTTAATGCTGTTATGAGCGTTAACAACCGCGCAGTGGGTTATTTCATGCCTTTCTGCTTCTCCTTGGACAAACAGCCCTAATTCTTGTGGTAAGTCTTCGGTTGTTTTTGGTGCAAGGGTAAATGAAAGGAAAGCAAATTTACCGAAAATTTGGCAGCATGCAGTAGCCAAACCGTTGCTAACCTTAATAAAAGGTGTTGCCTGTGCTTCAGTAGCCTTGAAGTTCGAGGACTCGACGACACGATTGAGTATTTTCTGGTTTTGAATCTGAGAAGACAGGTCAAGCTCATGGCCAAGCAAACCGTGAGGAACACACGCAACACAGTTAAGTTCGTTTTCTAAAGTGGTCTTAAGCATGGATGGCAAAAGACTGCTCCCAACGTTTTTGAATGGGCCGGGATGAACGAAGGGAACGACTATAACTGCTTTAGGTTTGGACGCATCAAACTTTATCAAGGAAACTTTAACATCTTGTTCTTCGCCCAACTTCTCAAGAAATTCCTCAAAAGGAGCATTTAAACCCACTATCCAGTTAAGCAAAAAAGCCTTAAAAAGAGATAAGGAAGGAATTTTAAGTGTTTGCTCGCCTACACTGTTCAATAAAGAAATAAAAAAGAAACTCGAAAGAACACTTACAACCGTTGAAAAAATGATGAACAGAGATATGAGAAAGTAATTGATTTCTGCCCAAAACAGCAAAAACGGAATTACGCAAGGAAAAGGCTGAAGAAGAGAAGCCGCTAGAAGCCGTTTAAAGCCCGTGGAGCTTGTTGAGTTAAACACGATTAGACGCAAGATTAGCACGGCTGAAAACCCTAGAAGACAAAGCCTAACCAGCATTCCAATAGCAACGCCTACGAGAATAAACAAAAGCCATAAACCCCAGCAGAAAAGGGAAAGTGCTGCAGTTCTTCTAATGTCATAAATCGGGTCTTGCCCTAAGATCAACATGCTCACAACATAGTCAAAAATCAAGTTTACAATGAATACGGAAAACCCTAGAAATAATCCGTTAACCAGCGCCTCAAATGGAGGGAAAAGGGTGATTGCAGAAAGGGTTCCTGCGCTCAAACAAGATAAGGCAAGAAGTAAAAGCACTTTTGCGTATGACGGAAGCCTAAATAATGATGAATAACGTTTAACTACTTTATCCATGGACTGATTCAACGAATCCTCAACGGCCACACGCATCATCTCAGACGAGTTTTTATCAGAGAATACCAAACATATTAAACTGTCGCGAAAAACAACATAAACGTTACTGATTCTTTAAGAACACTTAAAATAATCACTACATTCGACGAACTAACCGTTTTAACATAAACACTTAAAAATTGGGACAACACGAGGCATGGACCAGAACGCCTTTACATAATGCTTTGATGTTCTCTCAGAAGGGCAACTGTTTTATTCTCGAACGCCAATCTAAGATTTTGCGAAAGCTATGCCAGAACAAAGTCTACCTCCAACAATATTTCACATGCTTGAGAAAAACTTAGGTAAGAAGATACGGGTGATTCTGGATTCTTCTTATGGTTTTGAGGGAAGCTTGGCGGCAGTCACCAGAGAGCCACCTGGGATATGGCTTTCAGATGCTGAAGCCGTCATACTGCGTGCAACTATTGCTCAGCCTATACCTCAAGTTGCGAGTAGAGAAGAGAGGAGTGAAATCTTTGTTCATCTTGACTCTGTTCAGAGAATAGAAATTTTGCATACTTCTTCTCGTCGTTAAAGTCATCAGTTTAGAAGAATGTTTGCGCTAGAACACATACGACTATTAATGCTACTGCCAAACCCATAAGTAGTTCGGGCCTAACTTTGACGCCTTCAGTTTCCTCTTCAAAAAATCTGAGTAAGCCTGCACTTGCAGCGGGCATTGGCGATTCCTTCTTTTTCTTTTTCTTGCTCATTTTCTTGAAACCTCTTTGAGTTCAGCAATTAAATCGTATCTTATCCACATTATTAATGTTTGCTCTTCAAAGAGTTTTTATCCTTGAAAGAATGATAGTGTGATGCAAGAAGGTGTTGAAATGGCAACTCCTCAAGATGACTATAATCATGTGTTCGACCTTCTCCAACAACATCACAAATTGTTTCAAGAGTGCATCCCACTCATAGCAAGCGAAAACGTTCCGAGTCCAGCAGTACGGGAAACTCTGGCAACTGACTTTGGAAACCGTTATGCTGAGGGATGGCCTGGAGAACGTGTTTATGCTGGATGCCACTTCATAGACCAAGTCGAGTTCAAATGCATCGAACTCATGAAGAAGCTTTTCAACGCGGAGTTTGTAGACGTTAGACCCATTTCAGGAGTTGTTGCAAATCTCGTAGTCTACACGGCTTTCACAGAACCAGGCGACACTATGATGGCGCTATCAATTCCAGCCGGCGGACACATCACAATGGGCAAGAAGAAGCTTGGGGGCACAGCAGGTGCAGTGCATGGTCTAGTAGTTGAATATTTACCTTTAGACTATAAGGAATTAACCATTGATGTGGACAGGGCGAAGAGCAGGATTCAAAAGCTCGTAGCAGAGGGCAGACCGCCTAAGCTTGTCATGTTTGGCGCAAGTGTTTTCCCGTTTCCTCATCCAGTCAAAGAGTTGGCTGACGCCATTCACTCGGTGGGCGCAACCGTAGGATACGACGCTGCTCACGTGGCTGGATTAATTGGTGGAGGACAGTTTCAAGACCCGCTTAGAGA
>JACUTN010000037.1 GCA_014859805.1 Candidatus Bathyarchaeota archaeon | reverse complement strand
AGAACTTTCGGATGCGTTATTAATCCACGATCTGCAACCGTTATTGCAGGACCCTTTCTCATTTTTATCGGTGCTTCAGTTTCTTTTACTCCAGGCATGTCGCCAGCTACTGTTACGTCAATCGCTATGCCAACGTTTGGATGTATCCCGAAGGCGGCTGTTGTCGCCCCTCTTAAGCCAACCTCTTCCTGCACTGTTCCAACGGCGTAGACTGTGCATTTGGTTTTCTTTAATTGTTTCATTGCTTCAATCATGACTGCGCATCCAATACGGTTGTCGAAGGCTTTGCCAATCACGATGTCCTTCCCAACTCTCGCAAATTTTATGTCGAAGCTTATTGGGTCTCCGATTTTTACTCCCATTTTTTTTGCTTCTTCTTGGTTTTTTGCTCCAATGTCTATGAAAAGCTGGTCGTATGTGACGATTTTTTTGCGTTCTTCTTCTTTTTGTATGTGTGGGGGTTTTGAGCCGATTATTCCATGGAGTGGTCCTTTTTCAGTGTAAACTTTCACTTTTTGAGCTAGTAGGACACGGTCGTCTATTCCACCTATTTTTGCAAACTGCAGGAAGCCTCTTTTAGAAATTGTTTTTACCAATAAGCCTATCTCGTCCATGTGAGTTGCAAGCATCACTTTTGGAGCGTTTTTCTTTCCCTTCTTTACTCCGATGACGTTTCCAAGCTTGTCCTCTGTGACTTCGTCCACGTAGGGTTTCAAGAACTTCTTCATTAAACCTCTAACTTCATCTTCTCTGCCCGACACGCCGCAAGCGTTTGAAAGTCTCTCCAGTATGTTGACAATCGTCATAACATCCCTCTTTTTAGAGACTTATTTAGAATCCTAAAGCTTTATATTAACAATTGCGGTAGATAATACTTGAAACTAAATATGGGCAATGATACTCCGCCCTTTCAGGGTGTAGAGACAACAGTTGAGTAAACTTTTCAGATCATTCTTTAGAAAGGTTAGTGTATACCTTAAGGTCACGAAGGCAACTAGTATAGCTAGACGATACTTTGTAATGAACGGTTTCGACGGAGCCATGACAGTTTTCGGCATCGTTTTAGGTTCATGGATAGCAGGGGTTTCAAAACCAGAAATACTCATCCTAGCCAGCGTGGGCGCATGCCTCGCAATGGGGCTTTCAGGGTTCTTCGGAGCTTACATGGCTGAAAAAGCTGAACGCGACCGGCACCTGAAAGAAATGGAAAAAGCAACACATAACAATGTTGATCCAATACAATATGAGGCATCACGGTTCGTCGAAATTTACGTTGCCTTAATCGACGGCTTGTCTCCAGCTTTAACAGGCATCATTTCAATAATACCCTTCATTTTCGCGTCTGTGGGATGGATGTTACTTGAGAATGCATACATGCTTTCGCTGGCACTCTCATTGACTTCGCTTTTTCTGTTAGGTATATACCTTGGAAAAGTGGCGAGGGGAAACGGCTGGCTTTATGGTGTTGCAATGCTTATTGTGGGCGCGTTTACGGCATTAATGATCTTTCTCTTCCAACTGTTTTTAGGATAAAAGGCAAATCTTTTGTTCACTTCCTGTCATTGAGCATTGTGGTCAAATGCGGAAAAGTTTGCAAGCAAGCCTAACTGCTGTATTCGCAGCATTACACGCCGTGCTGTACTTTATTTCCTTTGGATTATGGCGAAACTGGGGAATCTACCTAGAATCTATCGAAGGAATAATTTTAGGTCCAAAAATCGGGTTTTTCGCCGCGTTTCTTGGCAGCTTAATCGCCCGAATGTTAAGGCCAGACGCTTTCTGGATGTTCGGCATAATCGCTGAACCCATCAGTGTTTTGATGGCAGGACTTCTAGCCAGAGCTAAATGGAAACCAGTTTTGGCGGCATATGCAATAATGCTGTCAGCATATTTCATTCACCCATTTGGAAGAGCTCTCCCCCTCTGGACAATCTTAGACATCCTATTTGCTCTGCTCCTAGTTTATCCCGCCGCAAAATTCAGCCGAAACTTGTTCAAAACTGATATTAAACGCTTGTCGATTGCGTTGGTTTTAGTTTCTTTTGTTTGTATAGCCACGGACTCGCTTGTACGAGTTTTTCTGCTTGTTCCATGCGGTCTGCATGACTTGTTTTTCAAAGGTTTTGAAGAGCTTTGCAGTGTGTTTGTCTTGGCTGCTGTTGATTCCTACATTGAAAATTTAATTGTTGTGGCTGTCTCATTTCTTGTTGGCGTGCCACTAATGATAAGTGTGTCAAAACTAAAAATCTTGGATAAAAATCAAAGGACAGTTGAAACGAAAGAAGATTTGTGAGTGATGTTACGCTGGTGGAGCTGGTGATTGTTGCTTTTTAAGCTCTAGGTAATCTGTCAGTAGTAGAACACCTTGTATTATGAGGAAGATGCCAACTATGATTCCGAGGAGCTCTGGAATGGCTATCACAAGAATGCCGAATATTATGCACAATACAGCCAAGATGGGTTTAGAAACTGTTATGCCGATTTTTTTCAATCCTTTCTCAACAATTTCTGTCAAATTATTTCCAATCCTCCTACAACATTTAACCACATAGATTATACTCTTTGATATTTAAAATCATCGAAAACTCATAGAGAATGACAATTTTTAAACGTTCAAGCAGTATAAACAACTAAGAGGTGTAACCTTGTCACAGCAACTTAAAAAAGTCTTTATTTTTTTAGACACAGACAAGCACGCAAGCTCCTTTGACATACTAACAACCATAGACACTTTCCCAGATGCTGCAATACTAAAATATGAAAACGTGACAGCTGAGGACGCTGAAAAAATTGTTTATGATGCAATGTTTCCAAGAGGTCCAGAAGGTACAAAACACACAAAAATCTTCATTAATGGACACGACTTTAAGCGTGTAAACGAGATTCTAGAAAAAATCAGAGAATGCATGTTTCCACCTTTCGAACTTGCAGTAATCGTAGACCCTAGAGGGGCTTATACAACAGCTACTGCTGCAGTTGCAAAAACTGTGGAGCTTTCTCTTGAAAGGGGATTTGGAAAACTAGAGAACAAGACAGTCATGGTGCTGGCTGGAACTGGACCTGTTGGTCAAACGGCGGGTAGGCTTTATGCATCGGAAAAAGCAAATGTTATTGTTACTTCTCGTTCTCTTCAGAGAGCCTCATCCGTGGCAACAAAGATAAACGAAGAATTTGAAAGTGAGATAGCTCGGGGTATTGAGGCTCAAACTTCAGAGGAGATTGGGAAAGCCATAGAAGATGCAGAAATAATTCTCTCGGCTGGAGCTGCTGGGGTTCAGCTTGTCTCACTTGAAACGCTTGAAGAGTATGGGAAAAACTGTAAGATAGTGGCTGATATTAACGCTATCCCACCCTTGGGAGTTGAAGGATTAAAATCAGAGGCTGACGGCGAGGAAATCCTGCCAAATATTTTCGGAATTGGTGCGTTGGCTATAGGGAAACTCAAAAACAAGATTGAAGTTGAATTAATCAAAAGAGCTGCGGAGGAACCAACGGGAATATTTGATTATGAGATAGCTTATGAAATAGCTAAAAAGACTATTCTTGGAAAGTTTGAAGAGAAAAAAAGCCGTGAAGATGAACAGGAGAAATATTGGCTGCCTTACTAGGCAAAGTCTAAAGTGTAGCCTTTCTGATTTTTTCGGCGATCTTATCTAGCGTTTCTCTGTCTGTTTTTAAACCGTAATGGGGTCCAACCTTTATTTCGAAGCCGTCGCCCCTAAACCTAGGGATAACGTGTAAATGAACGTGAAATACTTCTTGAAAGGCAGCTTCTCCATCCGCCAAGAAGAGGTTCACTCCTTCATATCTTATACTTGAACGCCTAAGAGCTTCAGCGATTCGCATTGCAATCCTAAACATATGCGCTCCCGTTTCCTCGTCAAGTTCGGACAATTGTGCGGCATGGGCTTTTGGAATTATTAGCACATGTCCGGGATTGACTGGTTGAATATCCATGAGTGCCACAACTTTTTCATCGGTATAGACTACGCTTGCGGGTGCAATACCCTTGATGATGCGGCAGAAAACACAGTCTTCCATTTCAAATTCCCCTAGATTGTTGATTTTAATAATTTATATGCATATTAGTTTATAGACGGGATGTGGAAGAAAACTGGGCTGTACAATTGAGTTGCCTTTCATAAGTTTGTCTTTGCATGTGTTGCCAATGCTGCCAGAACTAAGAATAACGGATAAAGGCTTGGTGGTTGTTAAAAAATTTAAGTTCATTCTACTGTCTGCATAGTAGAGTGTAGACAAAGGAAGAGAAAACGATGAGTGAAGAAATATTCACGTATAAGGCGGAAAACGGAAACTCTTGTGAAATTGTGGACACTTTTGCTGAAATGTTTCCTTTGTGGGCTGGCCGTATATTGATAACAGCTGACAGTGAAAGGTGGGCTTTGACTGCGGCAGCAGTTGCAACTGGTTTCGCGACTAGCGTAATTATGTCTCCAGCTGAAGCAGGCATAGAAGGCATAGTGCCAGCCGACAAAACTCCAGACAACCGCATAGGCGTTTTAATCCAAATATACACTCGTGACAGATTCGAATTGAAAAAACAGATGATACTACGCATCGGACAGTGCATAATGACGTGCCCAACAACATCAGCCTTCAACGCAATGCCAAACGCAAAAAGAAAACTAAAAATCGGCAGGAGCATAAGACTGTTTGGTGATGGATTCCAACGAAAAGGCTTAGTCGGAAACAAAAAGGTCTGGAGAATACCCGTGATGGACGGCGAGTTTATTGTTGAAGACGCTTTCGGTGCAGCTAAAGCCATAGCTGGCGGAAACTTTCTTATATTTGCCAAAGACAAGCCTTCAGGGCTTAAAGCAGCAGAAGAAGCAGTGAAAGCCATCAAAAACAAAACAAACGAAGTTATTTTGCCCTTTCCAGGTGGAATCTGCCGTTCCGGCTCGAAAGCTGGCTCATTGAAGTATAAGCTTAAAGCTTCCACGAATCATCCTTTCTGTCCACAATTAAAAAAGCTTGTACCAGATTCCCGGTTACCAGAAGACGTGAATTGCGTCTACGAAATTGTCATCAACGGCTTGACAGTTGAAGCGGTTAAAAGAGCCATGGGTGAAGGAGTAAAGGCTGCTGCAAGGGTTCTAGGCGTTGCTAGAATCTCGGCTGGCAATTATGGAGGCAGACTCGGTCCATACAAGGCATTTTTGAAAGAGGTCCTAGAACTAACATAGCATTTATTCCCAAACTCTTATTTGATGCCCCACAATGTAGTTTTAAAGCCAAAAATCCCAAGTGAAAAAGGTTGGGCAAAAAAAGAACTTCATTGGAACTATTCAGGTTAAAAAAGACACTAGATACTCTGGCCAGCAAAGAGGGACGTGGAACCGAACTTGTTTCACTCTATATCCCGCCTGGAAAACAAATAAGCGACGTTATGACCATGCTTAGACAAGAATATGGAACAGCTTCAAACATAAAATCTACAACAACACGAAAAAACGTTCAAGACGCCATTGTGAAGACACAGCAACGCCTCAAACTTTTCAGGAAACTTCCCAAAAACGGACTTGTAATCTTCTGCGGTGCAATTCCGCAGAATGGAGCTGGAAGCGAAAGAATTGAAACTTATGTGATCATTCCACTCGAGCCTATAAGCATCTACCTATACAGGTGCAATTCAAGGTTCCACACGGAACATTTGCAGGAAATGTTGAGGGAAAAGGAGACGTATGGCATACTTCTCATAGATGCTTCAGTAGCTACATTCGCAACATTACAGGGGAGAAGGCTTGACATAGTCAGAACGGAAACGTCAGGCGTACCTGGGAAAACACGTGCAGGCGGGCAATCAGCAAGAAGATTCGAAAGACTGAGAGAGATGAGGCTGCAAGAGTATTTCAGAAGGGTGGGAGAACATGCCGACAAAATATTTTTGTCAATTGAAGCGCTGAAAGGATTGATAGTTGGTGGTCCAGGACCAACAAAATACGATTTCGATAAAGGCGACTATCTAAATTACGTGCTGAAAAACAAGATCATAGACATAATTGACACGGCTTACGTGAATGAACAAGGCGTCAAAGAAATCGTTGACAAAGCTCCAGAGATAATGCGAAAAATACGCTACATAGAAGAAAAAGAAGTAATGCAACATTTTCTTTACGAGGTCGGACACGACACAGGATTGGCAACATACGGCGAAGAAGAGGTCAGAAATGCTCTGGAAACAGGCACCGTGAAAACACTACTCCTTTCTGAAGGACTAGACATATTGCGAGTTACCGTGAAATGCAACGCTTGCGACTACGAGAAAAAACACACATTGAAGAGCCAAATGCTGACAAGCTTCGAGCAAGATCTTCTCGGAAAACCTTGCCCGAATTGCAAAGCTCCAGCCTTAAGCATAGCTGAACAACAAGACCTTATAGAGAATTTCGCTCAACTAGCAGAACAAGCAAACACTGAAATAGAAATGATTTCCGACGAAACAGAAGAAGGACAAATGTTGAAGAAATCTTTCGGCGGAATAGCAGCAATACTACGCTTCAAACTTCAAAACCAATAGAATGCACATCACATTCCAAAAATATTATTTACGCAATAAAACGCGTTCTATTTCGGTTTTTTCAGCATCTTCTATCAGCACTTTCTTTTGTTTAGAAGTGAAACCAGAAACGAGCTTCACGTTTCTATGGAATAGTCTTGAAAGCTGTTTGACCAGTTCTTTGTTGACTTTTCCCTTAACAGGTTCCTCTCTGCAGAAAACGATGATCTCCTCTCCTTCAGTCACGATTTTGAATTCTTTCGACCTTGGCTTAACATATACTTCCAAGATTACACCTTGCTTTATTTTCCGAATTTTCATGGGCTTTCACGAGAAATAGTTTGTATGATGTTACTTTATAATCTGATTCCTAACAGTTGCTAATTCATTTCTAAGCTTTAATATGAAGTCCCTTTTGTTGCAAAAGGGAAGAGAATGAGGCTTATGATGAAATGCCGGTAATGCTTTCATGGACTAAAATTTTTAGTTCGTAGTTCCATTTATCGTAGTAAACGTTTCCTCCTTCCCATTCAACTTCTCCACGCTGGTTATCCACGTTGTCTGATCGATAATGAGTTTTCGGTGGAGTGAACTTGGAAGAAATGTCTGTGTTTGCAATTAGTCTGAAATGGTCTATGTTTCCGAAATAGAATTTATGATATTTCTCTACGGATTTTTCGTGTCCACCGAAGGATGGATCTGCATAAAGCCATCCGTAAGGCTCTACATAAAACTGGGCCCAGTCATGGGGGCTCGGTCGGTTTGGGTTGAGAAACCATCCTGATTGCCATCTGGCTGGGATTCCGCTGATTCTGCAGAGGGTTATGAAGAGTAGCGCTTGCACTCCGCAGTCTCCTCTAAGGTTTCGTGCTGCATAACCGCTGATGCATTCGATTGTTGAGTATTCCGGAACAAGCGCATACCTAACGTATTCGGTTATCCACTTGTAAATGCGCCATGCTTTAAGGTACGGGTTAGACTCCTCGGAGACAATTTCTTCTGCGAGTTTCCTCAAGTACGGCGTGAAAACTATGTGGGGCAACTGTTCTGAGGTGTACTTCTCGTATAGTTCATTTCTGATGTATGGCCTCACGTCTGCCAGATCAATCTTTTGACGAGACGCGCATGTTATACATTCATATTCAACTCGGAATTCAAGCTCTTCCTCTTCAATAGCTTCTTTTTCAAAGTAGATTGTACGTTGAAGGCTGTCCTCAGGAGCTAAAACATAATTGCTAGGCGACGTGGAAATTAGCTTAATCTTTGGCTGCAATGGGTCTTTGCAGGGGAAAGGCATCCAAACTTTTATGATTTCTCCTTCTGGAACTGCATCAGGCTTTATTTTCAGCCTCATTAAAATTCTGTTTTTGACAGTCTCTACGTATCGGCTTCCTGAAGTTCCTTCCTTATCTATAATAGTGTCGATGTGTCTGTGAATGAGTTTCGTGGTCTGCTCAGATGCTTTATCTGGTTGCTTAACCCTTTTCTTGATTTCCTCGTTATGCCTTAACAAGTTTGGCAAGAAATTGTTGAAGATTTTTGTTTCACACTCTATCTCTCTGCATTCTATGAAGCCTTTCTGTATCCATTTTTCAAAATCTTTCTTTGTTAGATCTGGAATCTGTTTTTTAAGAGACTCGAAGGCTTGTTTTCGACTTAGTGCATAATCCTTTCTTATCCTTTCAATCCTTTCTGGTTCCCATTCCAGTCTGGACTTGAGCATGCTCGGAAGCCCCTTGTTTTCGGCAAGGATTTTGTTTATTAGGCAAGTTGCATCTCTGAAAAAGCCTTGTTCTTCTAAGTAGCGAACTTTTTCTGGTATACCCGCTATCAAAAATTCAAACTCTGATGAAGTCACATTCTTTTACTCTCTTATCGGTTTAATTTATTTTAGGTGTTTATTTGAGTGTTAAAAGGTTTTTCATGGGTGTTTCAGAGTTGATAAAATGTTGGTTAACGAGATTCTATTCGAAAGTTTGCAATGCTGTTAAATGTGGACCGGGGGGGATTTGAACCCCCGACCTCCTGAGTGCAAGTCAGGCATTCATACCAACTGAACTACCGGCCC
>JACUTN010000175.1 GCA_014859805.1 Candidatus Bathyarchaeota archaeon | reverse complement strand
ACGCCGAGAAAGCAGCTGGCAAACGTGATTATGAGAAGTTCTGTCATGAAATAGCCGAAAATCAAATCGTTTGGGCATCCAGACGCTCTCATTAGCCCGATATCTTTGGCTCGCTGGGACATCATCACAAAAACCATGAAAGAAACAATAACTGCTCCAGTGACTACGATTAGTAGTCCAATGAAAAATATGAACTGAGAAAAAACCATTGAAAAACCAGCTGTCAGCTTACCTTCCGCTACTTGCGAAATTTCAAAACCTATATTTTCTCCGAAAAGAAGAAGATAGACTGTTAAAGCAACGCACAAAGTTAAGCTGGCGATAGTTAGACCCGTTTGAAGTTTTCTACGCAGCAGATCATTTATCGGAAAAGATGTTTCACTCATCTAAGCTTACCAGCTTTCCATCTTCTAAAAACAATTTTTTGTCTGCAATCTGGATTATTCGCTCGTCATGTGTTGCAACAATAATTGTTTTTCCAGAATCTTTCAGTTTTTGAAGTAATTGAGCGATTTTCAAGCCTGTTTTTGTGTCCAAATTTCCAGTAGGTTCGTCAACAAGAAGTAATGGGGGGTCGTTTGCGAGCGCACGGGCAAATGCAACGCGTTGTTGTTCACCGCCGCTTAATTGGAATGGGAAGTGTTCAGTCCTATGTTCTAGGTTTACAGTTTTCAATAGTTCTCTGACACGGTTTTTTATGTAGTCCTCTGGTTTCCGAGCCCACTCCATTGGAAAAGCGATATTCTCAGCAACAGTCAATGTAGACACAAGATTGTAGGATTGGAAGACGAAGCCCACGTTGTTGCATCGAAAATCCGCTAAGAAATCCTCGTCTTCCTCGCTTAAATTATGTCTGAAAACAGCGATTTTTCCGCTTGTGGATTTGTCAATGCCGCCGATAATGTTTAGTAATGTTGTTTTTCCGGCGCCTGACGGCCCGCTAATAACTATGAATTCGCCTTTTTCAACTTTAAGGTTGATATCTTTCAAGGCTTCGATGTTGACGTCGCCGATTTGATAAATTTTGGTTAGAAGGGAGGCTGAGATCACAGTTTTATTCATGTTCATTTTTGCCTCCGTTTTCTATTTTGAAGTTTCCCCTGTCCCGTTTTATGATTCTTTCTTTTTCTGGCAGTTTGTCTTCCTCCCAGTCTTTCCATTGTATTTGTCTATAAATCCATTTTTTGCCCAAGTGTGCTGCAAGCACTGCATGTTTGTATTGGTTTGGTCTTGGGATTAGTTCGTCTAGGAATCTGAAGAGTTTTTCAACTTGTTTTTTTGGAAAATAGGCGTAGTACTTGGCGTTTTTTACTTCAAAAGCATAGACGTGTAGGTGTTTTCTGGCTATGACGTCTGGTAGGGGACTGAGGCTTGGGTTGCTGACTGGAATTCGAACGGCGTTGTATCCGTTTTTTTCTAGAAGTTTTACGAGAACTGTTTCACTGTAGAAGCCTCTTCTGCGCCATCTGCGAATTCCAGCCTTGTCAACATCCCTAACCATTAACG
>JACUTN010000036.1 GCA_014859805.1 Candidatus Bathyarchaeota archaeon | reverse complement strand
CTATCTCAATTCATCGTTACTTAAATGGTCAAGACTTGAAAGCTGGAAGAGAAGAAATTGAGGAGACAGTGTGGATCAAAAATTGGGAGACGGTTAGTAAAAAGCTGCGAAGGTATGTGGCGAAGAAGGGCGAACCCAAACCTAGAGTGCGCTTTGAAGAAGTTGCGGAAATTCTGGAAAGAATTAAACGGAAAGCAAGGTTTGAAGCCTTTCGGTGTCTCAATTGTGGACCGTGCGCTGAATGCTCAGCAGAAACGGGTCTCTGTGAAATCGACAAACCACTAATCAATGAAAACTTGTGCACTGGCTGTAATATATGTGCGTCAATTTGCCCGTTCGGAGCAATAAGCAAGAACGAAAAAGGAGTGGCGCAGGTTGATGAAGAACTCTGTAAAGGATGTGGAATCTGTGCCGCTCATTGTCCTGAAAACGCAATCACAATGGAACGTTTAACGAACGAACAGATCCTAAGCCATGCACTAGCTGGGTTTGGAGGATGATCTCATGAGTTTTGAAGAACCAAAAATTGCTTGCTTTGTCTGCAACTGGGTCTTCGGTGAAGAAGAATTGGCTACAAGTAGGGTAAGAAAAGCTGCCAACGTGAATGTTGTCCGGGTGATGTGCATTGGAAGAATAGACCCAGTTATAGTGCTTCAAACATTCATGAAAGGCGCAGACGGCGTTCTGCTGGTTGGTTGTGCTCCTCCAGACTGTCATTTCGTTGAAGGCAATGTTTACGCCGAACTCACAGTCAATGTGCTGAAGAAATTACTTGTTTTAACAAATCTAGAACCTGAACGCTTAGAACTACGTTGGGTTTCACCCATAGAAGAAGTAAGATTTGCCAAAATCATAAAAGATTTTACTGAACAACTTGGAAAGCTTGGGCCTTCACCGTTAGCGAGAGAGAAACGTGACGTAAACATTCTTGAAAATGTTTTGGCGGCCAAAAATGCGGTTACAAACTTCCGTTTAAGGGCATTAATTGGAAAAGAAAAAGAATTGACAAAGAGTGTAAATGCCTATGGTGAAAGAGTTTCATGCGAAGAATTCAATGCTTTGCTGGATGAGGTTGTCGAAGAAGAGTTCATCCGACACAAACTACTTTTAGCCATGAAGAAGCCGTTCTCAGTGAAGGAATTAGCCAAAGCTCTTAACATGAAACCAGCCGTTGTGCTTCGCCACATTGTGAACATGCGGAGAAAAGGAATGATAGCCCTAGACAGCGTTGAAGGAACAACTCCCCTCTATAAAGCCGTGGAGGTTCGATAAAATGACCGAAGAAAAAGTTGGAGCAATTCTTGTCGTGGGTGGAGGGGTAGCCGGAGTACAAGCAGCCCTAGACATCGCAGACTCCGGATTCAAAGCCTATTTAATCGACCAATCGCCAAGCATAGGCGGAGTGATGGCTAAGCTTGACAAAACATTTCCGACAAATGACTGTTCAATGTGCATTCTTGCACCCAAACTTGTAGAGGCTGGAAGACATCCGAACATAAACCTAATAACAAATGCCGAAATCACAGGGTTAAACGGCGAACTTGGAAACTTCGAAGTGAAAATTCGAAAAAGGAGTCGTTACATAAACGAAGAGAAATGTAACGGCTGCGGATCGTGCGCACAAAAATGCCCAGTGGAAGCAATAGACACATATAATAAAGGCTTAAGCGACAGAAGCGCCATCTACATTGAATATCCCCAAGCAGTTCCATTAAAATACATAATAGACCGGGAAAAATGCATTGGCTGCGGCATCTGCCAAGAAATCTGCAAACCAGGAGCAGTTGAATACGAACAAGAAGACACAGAAGCAACCCTAAAAGTAGGCTCGATCATACTGGCTCCGGGCTTCGAATCGTTCGATGCCAGGCTTAAAACAGAATATGGCTATGGACGTTTCCAAAACGTAGTTACAAGCATAGAATTCGAGCGAATATTGAATGCTTCAGGGCCCTACGGCGGATTGATCCTAAGGCCTTCGGACGGTGAAATCCCAAAGAAAATTGCTTTCATTCAATGCGTAGGCTCTCGTGATGCTCAACTCGGAAACAATTACTGCTCAGCTGCCTGCTGCATGTACAGCATCAAAGAAGCGATTATTGCTAACGAACACGTTCCCATAGAACTGGAAAGAACAATCTTCTATATGGACATCAGGGCATATGGGAAAGAATTTGACGCCTATTACAGTCGTGCCAGAGAAGAATATGGCGTAAGGTTTGTAAGGTCCAGGGTTGCAAACGTAGAGGAAGACCCTTTAACAAACGACCTTTTCGTGCATTATGTAGAAGACGGAGAACCGAAAACCGAAGAGTTTGACATGGTTGTCTTGTCTGTTGGAATGCGTCCTCCAAAGAACGTGGAAAAACTGGCGGAAGTTTTAGGAATAAAACTCAATCAATACAAATTTTGCCAGACAGATACTTTTTCACCGATAGAGACTTCAAAGCCCGGAATCTTCGTGTGTGGAGCGTTTGCTGCTCCTAAGGACATTCCCGAAAGTGTTGTACAAGCTAGTGCTGCTGCAGCAAAGGCAACGGCTACCATTGCTTCTGAAAGAGGGAAACTGATAACCATTAAAGAGTATCCCCCAGAAAGAGACGTAAGCCTAGAAGAACCACGCATAGGCGTGTTCATCTGTCACTGTGGAATAAACATAGGTGGAATAGTAAACGTTCCGGAAGTTGTGGAGCATGCCAAGAAACTACCGAACGTTGTTTATGCGGAAGACAACCTTTACACGTGTTCACAAGACACTCAAGTAAGAATTCGAGAAAAAATAAAAGAGTTTAACCTTAACCGCGTGGTTGTTGCAGCTTGCACTCCACGCACTCACGAGCCCCTATTCAGAGAAACACTTTCTGAAGCTGGCTTAAACTCGTACTTGTTTGAGATGGCTAACATCCGAGATCAGTGTAGCTGGGTGCACATGCACGAACCTGAAAAGGCAACGGAAAAAGCCAAGGATCTAGTTCGATCTGTTGTGGCGAAAACGCGTCTGTTGGAAACTTTGAAAAAGCCAGTAACAAGCGTTATCCCCGTCGGTTTAGTCATCGGTGGCGGTTTGTCCGGAATGACCGCTGCCTTAGAGTTAACACGACAAGATTTTGAAGTCCACTTGGTTGAGAGAGAGAAGGAACTCGGTGGTCACCTACGTCATATCTATTACCTACCTGGGTCTGAAAACCCGCACGAAATGTTAAAGTCTATCATTAAGGATATTCATGAAAATGAAAAGATTAGTGTTCATCTCAACACAGAGATTGTCAATGTCGAAGGATATGTTGGAAACTTTAGGACAACCATTCGTTCTGATGGAAACGAAAAACAAATTGAACATGGCATCATCGTAGTGGCTACAGGAGCTACAGAATATAAGCCAACCGAATATCTCTATGGGACTGACGCTAGAGTTTTGACACAGCACGAATTAGAAGAGAACCTAGCTAAGGACCGGTTCAGTGCCAAAACCGTTGTTATGATTCAGTGTGTTGGGGCAAGAACAAAGGAAAGACCGAATTGCTCAAGAATATGTTGCGGACATGCGATAAAAAACGCCTTAAAAATCAAGGAAGTGTCTCCTGAAACCGAGGTTTATGTGCTATACAAAGACATCAGGACATATGGGTTTAAAGAGGACTACTACCGCGAAGCTGCAAATGAGGGAGTTTTATTCATACGCTATGACGATGAACATAAACCCAAAGTCACCCAAGAAAATGGAAAGCTAATGGTTTTAGCTTGGGAACCTATCCTAAAAACGTGGTTTCCTATAGAAATGGGCACTCTGGCGTTAAGCGTAGCTGTAGTTCCAAACCATGACAGTGAACGCTTAGCAAGAATGCTGAAGGTTCCTTTAACCAAGGATGGATTTTTCCTAGAAGCTCATGTGAAGCTCCGTCCACTTGATTTTGCGACAGACGGTATTTTTCTCTGCGGGCTAGCTCATTGGCCGAAACTTATTGAAGAAAGTATTTCACAAGCATGTGGAGCAGCAGCCAGAGCTGCAACCATCTTGTCTAAAAAAACGTTAGAAGTTGAAGGAATAGTATCGTATGTTGATGAGGATCTTTGTGTTGGATGTGGACTTTGCATAAGTCTTTGTCCATACGGTGCCATAGAGAAGGACGAAAGGGGGATAGCCAGAGTAAAAGAAGTTCTATGCAAGGGTTGCGGCACTTGTGGAGCTAGTTGTCCTAAGAGAGCTATCACAATGCGCCAGTTTACAGACGAACAAATCATCGCTCAAGGACTCGCCGTTTTAAGGGGGGCTGTCTGTGGTTGAATTTGAACCTAAAATAATAGGTTTCCTCTGCAACTGGTGCTCCTATGCAGGTGCAGACTTAGCCGGCGTGAGCCGAATCCAGTATCCTCCAAACATCAGAGTTATAAGAGTCATGTGTAGCGGCAGAGTTGATCCGGTCATTGTTTTGGAAATGTTCGCAGACGGCGCTGACGGCATCTTGGTGATGGGTTGCCACCCAGGGGAATGTCACTATCTAGAGGGAAACCTCTACGCAGAGCGGAGAATTAAGATGCTAAAGAGACTCATAGCATGTACAGGTCTCGAACCAGAGCGCCTGAGACTTGAGTGGGTTTCCGCTGCAGAGGGCTCACGATTCGCGGACATAGTGACAGATTTCACGAATCAGCTAAAAAGCTTGGGGCCATCTGCACTCGCTGGCGAAAAACCTGACGAGAACATATTAAGTTGTGTACGAGCAGCTGAAAGAGCCGCGGGTACTTCTAGACTACGGACTCTGGTGGGTAGAGAGAAAAAACTGACTGAAGAGGAAAATGTCTACGGAGAGAAAGTAGCTCAAGAAGAGTTTGATGAGCTGATGGAGGAAAGCGTAAAAGAAGAGTATCTCCGAAGCAGAATCTATCTTCTAGCGAAAGACGAGTCAATATCAATTGAAGAACTGACTAAACACTTGAGTGCGGACTCTGAGATAGTGCTGCGTCACATAGTTGTTATGAAACGCAGAGGGTTGCTTAAAATGGACAGAATCGAAGGAGACAATCCACTCTACACCGCGTTGGAGGCTATATGATGAAGGATAAGGTTGGTGCGGTACTCGTAGTTGGTGGCGGGATCGCTGGAATACAGGCAGCATTAGACCTAGCAGACTCCGGATTCAGAGTCTACGTGGTAGAGGATACGCCCAGCATAGGCGGCACGATGACGCAGCTGGACAAAACATTCCCAACAAACGACTGCGCTATGTGTATTCTCGCCCCGAAGCTTGTTGGAGCTGGAAGACACGCTAACATTCATCTTATAACAAATGCGGAAATAAGGAAAGTTGAAGGGGAAGCTGGAAACTTTAAGGTTACTGTAACGAGAAGAGCTCGATACGTCGATAGTGAGAAATGCACTGGATGTGGCGTTTGCGCCCAGGAATGCCCGGTTGAAGCAATAGACGAGTATGATGAGGGTTTGAATAGGAGAAGCGCTATTTTCGTTAAGTATCTACAAGCTGTTCCCTCAACGTTCATTATTGACAGAGAAAAGTGCATTGGATGCGGAACATGCCAAGAAGTATGTAGGGCAGACGCCGTCAGGTATGAGGATAAGGATGAGCATGTTGAGCTAAACGTGGGCGCTATCATACTTGCACCCGGCTTCGAAGAATACAACCCAAGCCTCAAAAGTGAATATGGTTATGGTCGATATCCAAACATTGTTTCCAGCATCGAGTTTGAACGCATTCTGAGCGCTACCGGACCCTATAGCGGAGTAGTCCTACGCCCATCTGATGGTAAGATTCCAAAGAAGATAGCCTTTATCCAATGCGTAGGCTCCCGTGACGAAACAACTGGAAACACGTACTGCTCTTCAGCTTGTTGTATGTACGGAATCAAGGAAGCCGTAATAGCCCAAGAGCACACGCCTGGTGTTGAGTGCACCATATTTTTCATGGACATACGCGCTTATGGTAAAGAGTTCGATGCCTACTACAACCGAGCAAAAGAGGAATACAAAGTAAGGTTTGTAAGGTCTAGGATCCCTAAAGTTGAGGAGGTTCCTGGCTCGAGAAATCTTTTGGTGAGATACGTTGCGGAAGGGGAGCTAAAGGAGGAAGAGTTTGGTCTCGTGGTTTTATCTGTTGGGATGAGACCGCCTAAGTATGCTAAGGAATTAGCGGAAATTCTAGGTATAAAACTGAATAAATACAATTTTTGTTCAACAAACACGTTTTCACCTCTGGGAACCTCCAGACATGGAATATACGTTTGTGGTGCCTTTGCTGGTCCTAAAGATATTCCAGAGAGTGTGGCACAAGCAAGCGGTGCTGCAGCTGAAGCAGCGAGCATCATTGCTTCAGAAAGAGGAAAGCTGGCAACTGTGAAGAAGCTTCCACCAGAAAAAGATGTGTCCGGAGAGAAGCCTCGAGTCGGGGTTTTCGTTTGTCATTGTGGCATCAACATTGGTGGAACAGTTAATGTCCCAGAGGTTGTGGAATACGCCAAAACGCTGCCAGACGTCGTCTACGCAGAGCATAACCTATACACATGCTCCGAAGATACTCAGAAAAGAATAAGGGAAAAAATTGAAGAGTTTAATCTCAATCGAGTGATTGTAGCTTCTTGTACCCCACGAACTCATGAACCATTGTTTAGAGAAACTGTGCGAGAGGCTGGCTTAAACCCATATTTATTTGAAATGACTAACATCCGAGATCAGTGCAGCTGGGTTCACATACGCGAACCAAAAAAGGCAACGGAGAAAGCCAAAGACTTGGTGCGTTCAATTGTTGCAAAAGCCAGACTTTTGAGGCCTCTGAAAAAGCCTACCGTAAACGTCATTCCAGCAGGCTTGATCATAGGCGGCGGCATAGTAGGGATGACTGCAGCATTAGAACTTGCAAGACAAGGCTTTGAAGTTCATGTGGTAGAGAAAGAAAAGGAACTTGGAGGACACTTACGCACACTACATTACTTACTTGAGGGAGAAGACCCAAAAGAGCAACTGAGCAAAACTGTGAAACAAGTTATGGAAAATGATAAGATTCATGTTTATTTAGGAGCACAAGTTGTTGACGTAAGCGGATTCGTCGGCAACTTCAAGTCAAAAATAATGTTTAACGGCGAAGAAAAGGAAATTGAGCATGGAATAATCATAGTTGCCACTGGCGCAGTTGAATATAAACCTACAGAGTACCTGTATGGCTTAGATCTAAGAGTTTTGACCCAGCATGAGTTAGAGGAGAAAATTAGTAAAGAAGAGTTTAAGGCTGAAAAAGTAGTCATGATTCAATGCGTTGGAGCAAGAACAAAGGAAAGACCGAACTGTTCAAGAATATGCTGTGGACAAGCAATAAAAAACGCTTTGAAAATCAAAGAAGTAAGGCCCGAAACAGACGTTTACATTTTGTATAAGGATGTGAGAAGCTACGGTTTCAAAGAAGACTACTACCGCAAAGCCGCAGAGAAAGGCGTATTATTCATAAATTACGACGATGAAAGAAAACCGCAAGCTACCAACGAAAATGCCAAGCTTAAAATAAAATTCTGGGAGCCAGTAATCAAAACAGAAGTTGAAATCGAACCAAACCTTTTGATTTTAAGTGCAGCCACAATTCCAAACCCAGATAATAAGCAATTGTCAGAAATGCTGAAAGTGCCATTAACAAAGGGCGGTTTCTTCTTAGAAGCTCACATGAAGCTCCGTCCAGTTGACTTCGCTACAGACGGCGTATTCTTATGCGGCATGGCACACTCCCCTAAATACATTGACGAGAGCATCGCTCAAGCATGTGCAGCCTCTGCAAGAGCTGCAACGATACTTTCGAAAAAAGCGTTAGAAATGGAAGGAATCGTAGCAAATGTAGACGAAGATTTATGTAGTGGTTGTAGAATTTGTGAATCTCTGTGTCCCTATAGTGCAATTGAAATGAAAGAACAAACTGAAGAAAAACGAGTCGCACATGTAATCGAAGCCCTATGCAAAGGATGCGGCGTATGCGGCACAGCATGCCCAACCAAAGCCGTAACAATGGGACACTTCACAACAGACGAAATAATGGCTCAGGTCAAAGCTACTTTAGTGGAGGAGATAAAAGCATGAGCGAAAAAGAAGAATTTGAACCGAAAATAATCGGATTCCTCTGCAACTGGTGCGCCTATGCGGGTGCAGACCTAGCTGGCGTGAGTCGAATGCAGTATCCTCCAAACATAAGGATTGTAAGGGTCATGTGCAGTGGAAGAGTAGACCCTTCCTTCATTTTAGAAGCGTTAAAAGACGGTGCGGATGGAGTTTTGGTTGCTGGATGCCACCTACCTTCCGATTGCCACTACATTAGCGGAAACTTTAAAGCGTTAAGAAGAATAAAGCTCCTAAAAAAAGTGTTAGAGCAGTTTGGGATCGAACCTGAACGTGTGCGTTTAGAGTGGATTTCAGCAAGTGAAGGAGATAAGTTTGCAACAGTTGTGAAAGACATGGTTGACCAGATAAAGAAGATTGGTCCAAACCCGTTAAAAGGAGGAATTGAAGCGTGAGTTCAACCCAAGAATATGTTCCAAACGTTATAAAAGCCGAGGAAATGGATCCAAAATTCAAGTATGAACTAAGCAAGCTGCCTGGCGCAGAGAAACTCATGCTATGCTTTCAATGTGGAACATGCACTGCAGACTGCCCAATTTCAAGGTTCAGCGACTTTTACAGACCTAGAAAAATAGCTAGGATGGTGCAGCTTGGACTCAAAGATAGACTCCTTTCAGATGATGCCCTTTGGCTTTGTTCCACCTGTTTTACATGTGTTGATCACTGCCCTCAAGGTGTAGAAATTGCAGGTATCGTCCGGGTCTTGCGGAATCTAACTGTAAAAGAAAGAGCTGTTGTGCCCCTTGTGTCTAAGGAGTTGGCTTCCAACATTTTGAAGGCAGGTTACGTGTATGAGTTTCCAG
>JACUTN010000174.1 GCA_014859805.1 Candidatus Bathyarchaeota archaeon | reverse complement strand
TTTTCTAGAGAAAGGTTCTAAAACACAACCTCAGAAAGCATTTATCTAACATTTGATAAAAAGCAATGTATTGACAGGAGGACACATTTACGGCAGCGAAAATGGCGAAGACTCTGGAGATACTCGTTGATGGAAAATGGCATGCGCTAAAGGAGATAAAGCAGAAAACAGAGCTGAACAAGAACCAGATTCAGCAGGTGATAGAGTTTCTAGAAAGGTACGGCTTTATATCAGTGGATAAGATGGCGCGGAAAATAAGGCTGGACAAAAGTGTTGAGAAGTTCTTAGCCGAGGATTCTACTTCATGAGGCTTTTCAAACCTTTGTAGGCTTCTAAAAACTTTTTGCCCTTGCCAGTTATCTTGAATAGGCCTGGATTGGACGTTTTATTATCGCCAACGATTTGTAGAAGCTTCTTGTTGAGCAGAAATTCAAGGTAATATTTTAACTGTTTAAAACTTAAATTGCAACGGTACATTAGGTAAGTCTTTCTTACTCCGCCAAAAGAAGCACCAAGAATGTCTGCAATTATGTCTAACCTTCCACGATGACTACTGCTGCTTTGCTTCTTTGGGCTGGCTAACAAATTTGATATGCCCCTTTAGAAGGCTATATCTTCCCCTTCTCCCCAGTTATATAATTGGGAAACGATGATTTAAGTGTTCTGAAAATGGAGAAAAGACTAATTTGTGAAATGTTGGGAAGCTGAAAATTGTGAAAATGAAGAGAATATGGTTGGTTTTGTCTTAGATACTGTGTAGTTTTCTTAAAACTTTTTCGCAGTTAGCTTCTTTGTCCATGAAAACGCTTATTCTATTGTCATTAACTGTTAAGGAGAGTACCTTTGCATTCTTGCCGGTAACAATGATGCTTTTGACGTCGCCGAGGTTGAAATCTTCTGAAAGTGCTTCGCTTGCGTCGAGTGATGAAGAGGAAAGAATGGCGTAGTCGATTAGTTTTGTTGGGTCTTTGAGGTCTATTGCTGCTGAGGTGGAGTTTCTTAGGATGTAGCCTATGACGCCGTCGTATGTTTTGATTTCTTCTAGATTTGCGCGTAGGTTGTTGCCGTGGGATTCTTCAATAGTTAGGGGTTCAGTCACTGCAACCATCTCCTGAACGGTTTTCTTTTTTCTAGCCATAAATGGTGTCTCCATTAGTATACTAGGGGTTTGACTCTTACTAACTCGCCTTTCTTAACTTCGAGGTTGAGTTGTATTTTTTCTGGCATTCGTATGATTCCTTTTCCTTCGTATTTTGAGTCTTTTATGGGTTTGACCTTGCATTGCATTGTTTTTCCGTCGAAGGTTTCAACCTCAACTTGGTCGATTTTTGTGCTGTCGGAAATTCCTTTCCATTGTGATAGCATTTCGTTGTCAATTCGAACGGTGTCGGATGGAACTAGTAAGCCGCCGAGGTTTTCAATTATGAGCTGGTTTACGGGGAGTTCTGAGGGCAGAGTTTCAGTTTCTAAGGTTTCTTCTGGCGGTTCCATTAAGTTTTCTTCAATTGGAGTTTCTGTTTGTTCTTCAAGTTCCTCAATTACTGGAGT
>JACUTN010000035.1 GCA_014859805.1 Candidatus Bathyarchaeota archaeon | reverse complement strand
TAGAACATTTTTCCAGAAACTTTAATTATTTGGTCGCACCAATGTTTTACTTGCAGAAAGAGAAAGGAGAAAAGAAAAAATGAAATTGAAAATAGATAAGATACTGTCTCTACTGTTTATTGCAATGCTTGTCTTAAGCGTTTCAGCAGTTGGCATACCAAGAGTGCTAGCATCACCTACAGACGTTGTTGTTGTGCCTTCATTAATAGAGCTTCCAAGAGAACCAGGCCTTACGGGCACGGAGTTCACCGTTACAGTGGAAATTCATGATGTTCTCGACCTCTATGGTGTTGATATTCAGTTCGGCTGGGACACTGAATGGATAGGATACGTTAGCCATACTGCAAAGATTCCTGTTGAGACATATCCGGACGGCATAATGCATGAGCCGCCAGGAGGATTCTGGGTTCGTAATGATGTTGATGAAACAGCCAGCATGCCAGGAGCAGAGCCTGAAACAATGTTCTGGCTTGCATATGCATCAATGTATCCAGCAGCCCCATTTGACGGAAGCGGAATCGCCTTTGAAATGACATTCGTAGTGAAAAAACAGCCTGATGAAGCATTGGGTGAGCCAGATGCAGTGATCACATTGAAGATAACTTCAAGCACACTTGCAGACTCCACTGGCACCGCTATTGAGCATGAGCGATATGATGGAACAGTCATAATACCTGCTGCGCCTTGGGTTCGACCGGAAGGTCCTTTGCTGAAAGTGATGCCAGAAACAGTTGACGGCATGGGGATCTCCAATACATTTGAATCTGACGTCTATCTTACTGGGGTAGATCCATACTGGGATGTTGCAGGCTTCGACATAGTATACAACTTTGATCCTATGCTTATAGAAGCAGTCAGCGTTACGATTGATCCTGACGGATGGTTTGCAAGCTTCTGGCCAAGCGGCATACTCATTGTTAGAAATGAAATCGATAACACGGCAGGAACAGTATGGGTTGTGTTCTTAGGAATCCCAAGCGAAGGCGGAGAGCACACAGAAGTCTATGGAGAAGGACGCCTATTCACTGTAACCTTCCACGAAATCTACGAGGCACCAGTACATCCGCCAGAAACATGCAGCCTAGCGTTAAGCCCAACAATAATTGCAGGATACCCACACCCAGAAAGATCAGAACCACCATATTACAACAAAGAAAGCGCCATCCCTGTACCACATACTGTAGAACACGGATTTTACAAATCGAAGCTTAAGCTGCTGGGAGCCGTCATTGACCTCTTCACACAGTATCCAGCTCCATACGGCGGACAAGGACCAGACCTGCCAAGCGACATGTTCTGGCCGCAGAAAGAAGTAGTCCTCTACGCCAAGGTGACATACAACGACTGGCCTGAACAAATGAAAGACGTTGCCTTCGAAGTAAAAGACCCGCATGGAACTGTTTGGGGCATCTTCTACGACAGAACAGACGCAGTAGGCATAGCCTCAGTCAGCTTCCGCCTGCCATGGCCATGCGACGACCCTGACTACTACAAAGGAGAATGGAAAGTCTTTGCAACCGTCGACGTTGCTTGCGAAGTAATCAACGACACACTCACGTTCAAATATGACTATCTCGTAAACATATGGAAGGTTACAACAGACATGCCGAACTACGCCCACTGCGAAGACATCCTTGTAACAATAGAATATGGAAGCTGGGCGATGCAATACTATGACGTTGTGTTCACAGTGACCATTGTTGATGAAACAGGCGTTCCATTCGGCTTTACTTACGTAATGCTAACAGTTGGAGGAGCACAATACTGCGTATACAAGAACGACACCGTCAGCTTAAGCATACATGTGCCTAAATTCGCCCGTGCCGGCATAGCCACAATATACGTCGGCGCTCTAAGCGACTTCCCGCAGTGCGGCGGATGCGCACTCTGTCCACTATACACGCCTCCACCTACAATCGGCATAAAAGCTGCATGGGCATAGAAGCTGCATAAAGTCCTTAGCGGGTTCGTTCCACGAACCCCCATCTCCCCCATTTTTTGTTTAACTGCTAAACTCGCTTTAAAAACTATAGAAGACAGTTCCAGAATCCTTATTAAAAACAGACGCCCTTTCACTTAATTAGAAAGGGAGAAATAAAAATGGTTAACACCGTTGGAAAAAAACTTGCCACATACTTACTCTTAGCATTTATAACCACAGCAATTATAACGAATTTTAGCTCTGCACAGATTTCACCCCTAAAAATCACAGTAACCACAGACAAAACATCATACCGCTACAGAGAAGCTGTGAACATATATGGAAACGTAACCTATAATGATCAGTTGGTTGAAGAGGGATTAGTAGCAGTACAAATAGACAATCCCGATAACAAAACAATCGCATTAAGAACTGTACCAGCCAATGCAACTCCAACAGAAAACTGGACCGTTGAGATTCTTTCATTCATATCCTGCGATTCTAGCGGTAACCCACAAGATACATTTCAAAGGAATAAATACGCCTACTTTAAAATATTTATAAAGAACAACGCTGTTGTAGGAGATCGGAGCGTTCTATTGACAATCACCCTCTGCGACTTCGACTCAACCCCCTTTCGCCTGCACTGGCTAAAAACGGTCATCCCCGCCGGACAAACCCATGGCGAAATAGTAGGCTTATGGATTAACGAATGGATTACCACAGGAACAGCAGTTGCATACGCTAATGTATACACAGATTGGCCCAAACATGAAGGATACGCCTACTGTCCAGAGCAAACAGCAAACTTCTTCATTGAAACAACTACTCCCCTGAACCAGACGCCCATCGAAAGCAACGATACATACACTGTGACGTTTCGATTACCCCCCCATGAAGCCCCATATTTCGGCACATATTTCATCAGCACCAGTGCCTACTACAAAGGCTGGAAAAACTTCCAAAACACCACACTTACTGTTGAATATCAGATTCTAGGAGACTTCAACTACGACCGTCGAATCGACATACTTGACGTTGTGATGCTAACTTCGATTTATGGCTCAACCAGTAGCAGCATAAATTGGAACCCTGAACTAGATGTCAGCCCCGATGGAAAAATAGATATTCTCGACGTGGTTATGGTCACATCAAAATACGGTTTCTCATATTAATGCTTACAATCGATTAACCCTTCTCATGATATGATACCTTCGAAGTTAACATCCTATTTAAAAAGTATAGAGAACAGTTCCAGAATCCTTATTAAAACAGATGAAGCTTTACTTATTTAGGAAAGGAGATTCGAGAATGGGTAATGCTGTTTGGAAAAAGCTTGGCACATGCTTATTTTTAGCGTTTATAGCCACAGCAATGATAACGAATCTAAGCTCTGCACAGATTTCACCCCTAAAAATCACAGTAACCACAGACAAAACATCATACATACTAAGAGAAATCGTTGACATCTCCGGCAACGTCACATACAATAATGAACTTGTAGAAGAAGGACTTGTTGGAATCCAAGTAGACAATCCCCTTACAAAAATAGTTATTAGGACCCTCCCCCTAGGCCCAATTTCTCCAGAGGAATGGACAATTGAAATAGTTTCTCTAATATCCTGCGATAATGCAGGAACCTTGAAACTAAGTTATGAAAGAGAAAGTTGGGCATGGTTCATGGTCACAGTAAAAAATAATGGAATCACTTCCAAAGATGCCTTAATAACTATTAACGTCTACGATAGCAGCTTTATTCCTATAGGTACGCTATTTTCACAAACAACCATAGATGCAGGTGAAAACGCAACATTCATGCCTAGCCTCTGGATTGAAAACTGGGTTTCAAACGGAACAGCCACTGCATACGCTAACGTTTACACAGACTGGCCAAAAAACGGTGGATACTCATACTGCCCTGAAAAATCAACCAACTTTGCTATAATAGAGTCTGAATACGATGAAGACCCACCGACCCAGAGCCCAAACCCTCCCACTCAAAACGGAACCTATGACTTGAAGTTTAGGCTCTTACCTGAACCACCACCAGGAGCATACGTCGTCAGCGCCTCCGCATGGTATAAAGGATGGAAGGATATGGCGACAACATCATTTGAAGTAATTGATGTCCCAGCTGCACCTTGGCCCTCATTCGCTGTTAAGCCGCCCATGGCAGGTCCGGGCTACGAAATAACCTTTGATGCTTCAGCCTCATCAGCAGAAGGATATGGCGATTCAATAACTGGTTACGCATGGAATTTTGGTGACGGTCAAAACGCAACAGGCAAAATTGTTAAGCACACGTATGCAGAAATTGGAAACTACACCGTGACACTAAACGTAACAGACACGGAAGGCTTTTGGAACACAACGTCACGCATAGTAACCATCATAATTATACATGATGTGGCAGTAATAGACATGCAATGCTTAACAGAAATATACAATGATTGGCTTGTTTCCGTTTCAGTAACTATCAAAAACCACGGCACAGTAACTGAAACATTCAACGTAACGCTCTCCGCCAACAGCACATTCATAGAAACAAAACAAGTCACAGGCTTAGAACCATTAAAAAGCACAAAACTCACATTCACATGGAACACCACAGGACTAACAGTCCCCGCAGACTACATGCTAGAAGCCACAGCAGACACACTTGAAAACGAAACAAACACAGCCAACAATATGCTTAGTTTCGGTCCAATATGGGCTAGAATGTTGGGCGACATAATGTATAACCGTCAAATAGACATCTGCGACATAGTAGCAATAACATCAATTTACGGGTCAAAAAGCGGCGATCCCAACTGGAACATAATGGCAGATCTTAACCCAGATGGAAAAATAGACATCACAGACGTGGTGAAGGCAACATCCAGATATGGATTAAAGTATTAAGATGAAAATTTCAGAAACCCAGATTCATCATTAACTAAACGAATAGAAGAATCTTCCAGATTCTTTATTAAAACGCAAACATTCTTTAATCTAACAAGAACATGATTAGAACCATCTGATAAGGAGGCAAATCGACTAGTCTCTCCAAAGAAACAGTTTACATAAAAATGGTGTTGAGGTTTCACGAATGTTTAAGAGAAAAAAACCTCCATTAATTCTATTTCTGCTTATTATGTCAACTTTAACATTTAACATTCAACCAGTTAAGTCGGAGCCTAAAACTTGGACTGTGGATGATGATGGCCCAGCAGACTTTCACACAATACAAGATGCCATAAACGCAGCAGATCTAGGAGACACTATCTTCGTAAAAGCGGGAACTTACCTTGAACATGTAGAAATAAATAAAACGGCCTCGCTTGTCGGAGAAAATCCAGCAAACACTATCCTTGACGGAGAGGGAACAATCATACCTATTGTTAGAATAATTGCACCTAACGTCACTTTTTGCAATTTCACTGTTAGAAACACAGCATCAGACTGGGAAACCTATGGAATCTATGTAAGAAACACACAAAGAGTTAGGATCATCAATAATATTGTCAAACAAACATATTCTGGAATATTGCTTGAAAACGCTTCTTATTGTAAAGTTTTCAATAACACGCTTCTAAACAACTATGCTTGGGGAATCTATTTACGTTTAGAAGGTAGCAACAACAACATGATTGGTAATTCAGTAGTGGGAAACCCAACAGGCGTATACATAGCAGATTCATCATGCCAAAACAACACGTTTTACCACAACAACTTCGTGGAAAATCAAAACCAAATATCCACGTTTGGAATCCACACGTCATGGGATAACGGAGCAGAAGGAAACTACTGGAGCGACTATACTGGTGTCGACTTCTATGGTGGTCCTTATCAGAATGAGACTGGAAGCGATGGAATAGGAGACACACCATACGTTATTAATGCAGATAACCAAGACAAATATCCTTTGATGGAACCTTGGTCTCCAATAATGCTGGTCGGAGACGTCAACCATGACGGAGTTGTAAACATTAACGACATCGTTTTGATAGCGTCCATCTATGGGTGCGAGGAAGGAGAACCATATTGGAACCCTGAAGCAGACCTGGCTCCACCGTATGGAAAAATAGACATCTACGATTTAGTTACATGCGTGTACCACTATGGACAAACACGGAAATAATACGGTAAAAACATAATGCCAAGAGGCAGCGGAGGCTTCTTATAGAGGATTTATCCGCAAAAGATTAATGAAACATATCTTTTTTACAATAGGAGAAAGGAAATGTTAAGGAAAATTGTTTCTGGAATAATGTTGACGTTACTGTTTATAGGCATGTTAACTTTGGCATTTAACGTTCAACCAGCAGAAGCAGGAACAATCAATCCCACAATTCAGCAGGCTATAAACGCAGCCAGCCCAGGAGACACAATCTTCGTAAAAGCGGGAATTTACCGTGAACACATCGAAATAAACAAAACGATCTCACTCATTGGAGAAGACCCGACAAACACTATCATTGATGGAGATGGATTAGAGTACATTCCTATATTGTTAATAAGCGAACCTAACGTCACCGTTGCCAATTTCACCGTCAGAAACACTTCAAAAACTGTAGAAACCTACGGCATACTAATATCAAAAACCCAAAATGTGAGTTTCACTGGCGTAACTTTAAAAGAGACGTATTGCGGCATCATGTTACACGATGCTTATTATTGTAAAGTTTTTGACAGCCGGATGCTAGAAAATTATGCTTATGGAGTATCTTTACGTTCAAATAGTAGCAACAACAACTTTGTTGGTAATACTATCATGGAAAACCCAACAGGCGTATACATTGCAGACTTATCATGTCAAAATAACATGTTTTACCACAACAACTTCATCAACAATAAAAATCAAGCATCAAATTTTGGAACAAACACTGCATGGGACAATGGCTATCCGTCAGGCGGAAACTACTGGAGCGACTATACTGGCGTAGATGAATATAGTGGTCCTTATCAGAATGAAACTGGAATGGATAAGATAGGAGACACTCCTTACACAGAATCTTTTGGAGTAAACGACACATATCCTCTCATGAATTTCTGGGGCGCTATACCTCCAATAGCTGATTTCACTTATTCACCGGAAAAACCAGTAAAAAACGAAACCATCACGTTCGATGCTTCAGCAAGTTATGACCCCGACGGTAACATAATAAGCTATAAATGGGATTTCGGTGATGGCAACATCACAGTCGTGAAAACTCCAACAATAATGCATTCATATTTAGACTGTGGCGATTACTCTGTAACATTAAAAGTTACAGATAACAGCAACTTAACAGATACCGTGACTAAAATAATCACAGTTCAAAAACGAATAAGCACATTATCAATAGATGCCCACCCCACAACAGTTACTGTAGGTTCAAACATAACAATAACGGGTAAACTTAAACCAGCACTAGAAGGAGCAAGTATCACAATCAGTTATCAACCTCTATTGGGTGCTTGGAAAATACTAACGATTGTAGAAACGGATTCCGATGGAAACTCTATTTACAGTTGGACAACAACAGAAGTAGGAATGTATATACTTAATGCAAGCTGGACAGGCGACGAGCAAACCCTTGGAAGCCAAAATTCTACAGGTTTTATATCGGTGAACAAGATCTCAAGCAACATTACAATTAGTATAGAACCAGCAACTGCTACGGTAGGATCAAACATAACTATAAGTGGAACAATAACGCCATCACGTGCGAATGCCAATGTAACAATCCAGTTTCGCACAATTAACGGAACAAACTTTTGGAACATAACAATCCAAACGGATGCAAATGGACATTACCAGTACATTTGGACACCTTCGAACATTGGAACCTACGAGATCAAAGCAAGCTGGCAGGGTGATGACAAAACGTTACCAGCTGAAAGTGAAACAAAAACCGTTAATGTTGAAGCTCATCCGACCGACGGTTTACTACTTGCCATAATTGCAATAGCTATAATAATTCTCGCAGCCATCCTGATATGCTTTCTAAAAATCAGAAAACACTAATTGAAAACTCCATCTTCTATTCAAACTCTACAATGGTGCAAACATAAAAAGGTCCACTTTACAGAAACTCACACATTAAGATTAGCTCTTTGACTAGGTCTATGTGGAAACAAGACTTTGTGATGTAGTTTCTCTAAAAATTGAGCTATCAAAAAGGCGACAAACAAAAAATATGGAAGATTTGTTAAGAACTGCGGGAACACTGCTCCGAATTTAGCTGTATCCACTGCTTCATTTCTTTTACCCACAAGTATGGGACCATCGAATACTTTAGCGATGCATGAACTCTTTCCATTCCCGAGCAAATAACTCAAGGGATAAAGAAAAGGGTTAAGGGAAACATTAACATACCCTATGTAGAGATTCCCACCTAAACCAGCCTCTGGAATCTTATAGTCAACAACATGCGGAACAACCCTTACGATCCTAACGTTTGTTCCAATTGCTTCATAACCTATTCCTTCATAAAAAGCAATAACACCTAAAAACCACATAACAAATCCTGTAATCAACAACTTCTTGAGGGAAAAACGTAAAAACTTCAATCCGTCCACTATCAAAATTCGATGGCAACAAAATATTTAACATTTTGCTTCTAGGAAGAAATAAACATACACATACTCTAACACAATAACGAAATCAAAGATTTCTCCTCAAATGATGTTTTTATTAAAATGATAGTTTATGAGAGATGAAATCGTTGAAAAGCGTTGTTTCTGTAAAGTTTCTGTTCTAGACAGACAACTAGAAGAAAATTCCATAACTTTTAATTCTATCTAATTATATAGATTGCTAGAGGAGAAACAGAGAAAATGATAAATAAGAAAATGAAAATTGAGGCAACATTACTAACACTTCTACTAGTTATAAGCATAGCAATAACAGGCAGCTTAACCTCAGTTAAAGCCAATACAAACGAAACAATAGTATACGTTGACCCACCAGAAGTAAGAGACTTAGAACCATCGGAAACATTCACCATAAATGTAAAAATAGCAAATGTAACTGATCTTTATGGCTTAGATCTGCAATTTGGTTGGGACCCAACAATAATAGAATATGTTAGCCATACTGCAAAGATTCCTGTTGAGACATATCCGGACGGCATAATGCATG
>JACUTN010000034.1 GCA_014859805.1 Candidatus Bathyarchaeota archaeon | reverse complement strand
ACTCTGATTTTCACACGCACCAATGTCATCTCTTTGTTCCAAATAGGGCAAATTCGAATCTGTGCAAGTTAAGGCTATTAAAAAACATATCGCTTTCTTTTTTCATGAACGTTGACTTTCGGTTGGAGAAGCAACCTCCTGCAGAAGCTCTTCGCTTGAAGTTCCTTTCCTTCTTTGGAATTATCCGGCTCTACCTCTAAGCATTTTTTGAGATTGTCAATCCTGAAGTGTCATTTTTCCTTAAAGAAGTCTCTATACCCAAAATCACGAGTTTGCCGTAGTTCTTCAGCCATTTCTTAAACGCATTTTCTAGTGTCAACTTCATACTGTTACTGTTTATTTAGTGTTCAAAGTATGCGATGATATTCAGACGTTTACGGAAAACCTAAATAAGTCAAGTTTAAATCATATTTACTTCAAAATCTAAAGATATCTTGAGGTAAGCCGATGGAAAAAGTCCAAGTTGAAGAACAAAAGGTACTTCTCTACGACCCTCAAAGATGCACTGGCTGCCGCTACTGTGAGATTGCTTGCACCTTTTATCATTTCAAACTTTTTGACCTTGAAAAAGCCCATCTGCACGTACAGTTCAGCGAGAAAAATGCTGAATTCGAAGCAATTTACTGCCAACACTGTGACGAACCAATCTGCGTTGCTGCCTGCCCAAGCGAAGCAGCAATCAAAGATGAAGAAACTGGTTTGGTGCGAATAAACCCTATGAGATGCATAGGATGCAAAACATGCACTTTCGCCTGTCCACTTTCAGTTCCATGGTTCAACGCAGATTACAAAATTTCAATGAAATGCGACTTCTGTGATGGAGACCCGCAATGCGCCAAGTTCTGTTCTCCACAAGCCATACGAGTTGCAACTAGACAAGAGGCGTGGGAATTTAATAAGAAACACTACGTAGAGGTGTTGACGTGATGGTTTCAGAAAATGAGATAATAGCTTATCTGAAGCAGCAACTGGGCGAAGACCTTATTGAAGCATCGAAACCCCGTGAAAGAAGAGTTTTCGCTAGAATAAAACCAACGGCCCTTAGAAAAGCCGTCAACGCTATGAAAAGGCAGTATCAAACGCTCCGCTTTATGACAATTTCCGTTGTTGACCATGGCTTGGATTTCGAATTCTTGTACCACTTCCATGTAGATGGAGCCGTTGTAACGGTGAGGAGTGAAAAACGCAAAGAAGACAACACCCTAGAATCCATTGTAGACATAATCCCCGCTGCAAACTTCATTGAAAGAGAAATCGGTGAACTCTTTGGAATAAAACTAGTGAATCACCCCAACCCACAGTATTTAATATTGACAAAGGATTGGCCAGATGACAAACGACCACTGAGAAGACCACTAGAAGGAGAGCTTCCGAAGCAAGCAAGACCGGTGGCTGAAGCGTTAATATCAACCAGCTGTGTAGCCCCGATATCCGCATTTATGCAGAAAAAACGTGAAGAAGCAGGCTTGCCTAAGACTCCACCTTTTGCTTTTACAGATGAGAAAGCAATGCAAGAGTTCCACGGAATCATGAAGGATACAAGCTTGGCTAAGAAGGCTGGTTTTGATTGGAAGAAGAAACGACTGCGACATAAGTGATGGAGGATTGTGAAGAATGGTTAAATATGCATCTTTCCTCGGCTGCCAAATCCCAATGCGAATTCCAAGCATTGAAATAGCCTCAAGGAAAGTTTTTGAAAAAATAGGACTAGAAGCGGTTGATCTTTTGGGCTATTCATGTTGTCCAGAACCAGTAATCTCAAGGCTATTGGACAAAACCGCTTGGCTGGCAGTGTCGGCGAGAAATCTAGCATTAGCAGAAGAACTTGGACTAGACTTGATGACATTATGTAACGGTTGCTACGAAACCTTAGTTGAAACCAATGAAGTTCTGAAACAGGAACCAGAGGAACTGCATAAAATAAATGAGATTCTGAAACCTTATGGCAAGGAATACGCTGGAAAAGTCAAAGTCAAACATGCCGTTGAGGTTCTTTACGAAGAGATAGGTGTTGACAAAATCAAACAACACGTAGTTAATCCTCAGAGAATCCGAGTAGCTCTTCACTACGGATGCCATATGTACCGCGAACCTGAGGGAGGAGACATCAACCGGAAACCGAACATGATGAAAGAATTAACCCGAGTGACAGGCGTTGAAATTGTTGATTACGGAATTGAACGTTTATGCTGCGGATACCCAAGCATGCAAGCAGACGAGGAATTTTCACTAAAGCAGAGACTGCTCCTAAAGTTGAAACGCATAAAAGAAGCCGGAGCCGACGCCGTAGTTTTGTCATGTCCAGCCTGCACAATACAGTTCGAAATAGGTCAAATAATGCTCAAACAGTATGGTGTGCAATACAGGATTCCATGCATCAACCTAATGGAGCTGATGGCAATATCATTCGGGGTGCCATCAAAAGATTTGCATCTTGAATTTCATAAGAGCCCAGTTTTGCAGTTAGCTCAAAAAATGGAGGCGACGTAAAATGCCTGAAATAGTTCAGATTGGACCCTATCGTCCACAACTACTGGAACCCGAACGCTTCGAATTAGTTGTGGAAAACAACAAAATAATTGACGCTAACATCGAGTTAGGGTATGTGCATCGTGGCATAGAGAAACTGTTCACTACGAAGACTTACATGCAGAATCTTGCGCTTGCCGAACGTATCTGTGGAATCTGTTCAGGAGTGCATACACTTTGCTATGCCCAAACCGCAGAAGGAGTAATTGACGTAACTGTTCCAGACCGCGCTAGATACTTGAGATGCATCTACATGGAAATAGAGCGGCTGCACAGCCATTACCTGTGGTTCGGAGTTGTCACCCACAGTTTGCATGAGAACAATGCATTCCTCAAAATCATGGGAGAACGCGAACATGTACAAGATCTACTAGAATATTTGACTGGAAACAGAATCAACTATCTTATAAATACAATCGGCGGCGTTAGAAGAGACATAACGTCACCAAAAACAGAGAGAATCCAAAAAGTAATGGACAACATGAAAGCCCTTTCAAACTATCTACTGGCACTTTTGGATGAGAATGGAAGTCTCACCAAGAAAACTGAAGGGGTAGGCATACTGCCTAAAGATAAAGCCTTGGATCTAGGTGCAGTAGGTCCTACGCTTCGTGGTTCAGGAATAGAAAGTGACGTTCGCAAGGACGATCCATATGCTGCCTATGGAGAACTGGACTTTGAAGTAATAACAGAAGAAGACGGTGATGTACGCGCCAAATCACTTGTTAGAGCCAGAGAAACCCTTGAAAGCATAAAAATAATCGAACAAGCCTTAGACAATCTTCCAAGCGGAGAGATTGCGACAAAACCTGGCGAACCACTGGAGAAGGAAGAGGTTGGAAGAGCTGAGGCTCCACGCGGAGAACTTGTCTACTACATCAAATCAAATGGAACAAACATTCCGGAAAGGGTTAAAGTCAGAACGCCTTCCTTTGCAAACGACTTCACTCTAATTGAGATGCTTCGCGGAGACTTGCTTCAGAACGCTAGAATCATAATTGAAAGCATCGACCCATGCTTTGCATGTACCGATCGCCTAACAGTTTTGGATACAAAGGCTGGCAAAAAACGGAGGATGATTTTGAAGTAGGAGGAAGATTCATGAGCGGAAAAACTTCAATTTATCGTTTCATGTCTGCCGGATGCAACGGATGCGACGTCCAAATATTGGAATGTCTCGTTCCACGCTATAAACTCGCTGATTTAGGCGTAGAAGTTGTTTTTACACCAGAAGAAGCAAACGTTCTGGCAATAACAGGCGGCATAAACGTCAAAGGAAGAGAAGAACTAAAGAAGGCTTATGAAAAGCTTAAGCCACCAAAACTTGTAGTAGCTGTTGGAAACTGTGCCATTACAAAAGAGATTTTCGATAAAGGCTATCCGATGGTTGGACCACCGGACCAGATAATTCCAGTCAACTTTTACATTTCCGGATGTCCACCAAGACCACAAGCAATCGTGACGGCAGTCGCAAAAGCTTTAGGAGCAACTTTAGAGGAAAAGGAGGAGTATTGGGCCACTCCTGAGGGCTTCAGGGGAAAACACGAGTTCGATAGCGAAAAATGCATGGGCTGTGGTGCATGCGCGCAAGTCTGCAGTTCAGACGCTATTGACGTTTTGGAAGACAACGGAAAACGCTTCATAAAGGTTGATTACGGGCATTGTTCTTTCTGTGCCTTCTGCCAAGATGAATGCCCAACTGAAGCCATAAAACTAACAAAAGAATACCATATGCTAACAGACAACCGAAACACGGCAAACGTCACAAATGAAGTAGACTTGTTCAAATGTGCTTCCTGTGGAACATACTTTATACCAGCACGCCAAGTCGAATGGGCGCTTCAAAGAATAGAGAACGAAGTCAGTGAATACAAAGATTTCCACAGAAACCTAAGAACTGCAATGGAATTGTGCCATACCTGTCGAAGGAAAATCAGCAATATCCGAAATGCGAAAAAACTGTTGTCACAACTCTCACCAAAAGTTCGAGCAGTTTAGGCGTCTACCAATCAATACATTTTCTTTTTTGAAAATTTTCCCGATTTTTTCGCTTCTATAAGCTGTTTTGCCTTCCTTACGGTTTTAGCGGTTGCTGAGTGATATTCGTCTGTTCCGAAGTTTACAAGACTAGAGAAAAAGATTAAAGAAACAAGGGAGGAAGAATAGTCATCTTTGAAATTTATAGTTAAAAGGAAGTTATTTGGATGGAAAAGCGTGTAAGGAGTCTAGCCAAAACAATATCTTGGCGTATAGTAGCAACTTCAACTACAATTCTTTTAGTGTTTCTGTTCACTGGTAACTTAGTCATAAGTGCAAGTGTCGGGTCCCTAGAACTACTGGCAAAAACTGTTATCTATTATGTACATGAACGAATATGGGACATGTCAAATTTCGGTAGAGAAGTACCTTAATGTTTACGGATACTTATCTCACACTAGATTTGTGTGAATTGGTATAATTGTGCTCAGTAAGTCGCCTATCGCATGGGAAACAGATGCTCCTACAACTGCTAGGACTGCGTATTTTAAGCCTGTTTTTAAAGGGTTTTGTTTACTCATTTTTCCAACGTAGCTTCCCATGGAAGAGGAGAGGATTATTCCGAGGATGAACGTTAGAACTATGCTTATTTCTATGTTTAGAAAAATGAATGGTGTGATTAACACTAATAAAGCTAGGAGTGTTGACAAAAAGGATAGTATTCCACTCATTAAAACTTCTCTTTTCGTGTGAACCCTCGTCTTCATGCCCAGCTCTTCTTCGTGAATCTGTACGCTTCTTTCAGTTTCTTGTGAGAGGAAAAAGCCTATGGAGTTTCCAAAAGCGTTTGCAAGTCCTCCGAGAATTCCGGATGCGAGAATTAAGCTTCTACGCTCCAAGAGTGGAAGGTTAGCAGTTGCCCTCAGCCACGCCTATGACTGGGCCTAAACAGCAGATTATCCCATCTGCTAGACCGAAGGCCACTCCTTCCATCCAATATTTTGGTGACTCGTTCCTTTTTACTCCTAAGCTTTTCATTGATGATTCTCCATTTTTTAATTAGGCTAGCCACTAGAATTCATTCACCTAAAAAGCTTACTGTTCAGCACTCTTAACAAATGATTTTCAAAACTCTTTCAGGCTAACGATTTAGCCCGTACGAAAATGCGTTAAAGAAAGAAGCTTGCGGATTCAAAATAAAACAGAACGTTTAGTTGCCGTAGCTTATTGTAGTTTTTGTTTTCGGAATACCAATTTCCAAGACTTCATTATTGCATCTTACAATCATATTTTCAATTTGTAAATGCTCAACGGGCAGATTTAGTTTTTGACATTCTTTTGTGCATATTTCTAAGCCATCTAAGTCTGTGTGAATGGTCACTTTTTGATCTTTGCAGTGGCACTGCAAGAAAATTTTGACGTAATTTTCATCTTCAAACACGTCGATTAATGGTTCCTCTGCCTGAGTAAGGGGGATTAGATATCTTGTTGAGGGTTTTGATTCTAGGCTTTCTTCTATTATGTATTTTCTTCTAAGAAGGTTTTCAATGGGTTCAACCACGATGTTTTGGGAACAACTCTCATCTTCAACAATTTTCTTTACTAGTATTCGACAGAAAATGTCGATGTTACGCAACGCTTCTTCGAAATTTTCCATCAGGACCCCCCCGAATATTCTTCTATTTACTAATATGTACTTCTAGCTTTTTAATCTTCTTAAGTTATATATGTGTTAGACCTAGCGGAAGAAAAAGTACTATATTCTTTTAGCTGACAGTGGTATGGTTCGTTCATGCTTTCTTATTTTAAGAATCTTCCCAATTTCATTGTCTGACTTCATTAAGGTCGTGTTAATTGCTACCTTAGCAATTATTGCACCTTTGTCTGCGATTTTGGTTAAGGTTGAAACTATTGTTCTTAAATAGGGAATTTCTGGTAGTTCGCGCATTTCTTGTTCAAATTCGCTCTCAAGAACCTCGCGCATTTCTAACAAGTTGTTTGCAATCTTCAGATCTCCTGTAAAAACGCAATCTACAGCTTTCTGGAATATGGTCTGCGTTAACTCGCCTAAGTGATAGATTCTTTCAAGTGTTGTTTTGCTGAGTGTTGCCTTATATTTCTCAAGTTCTATTGCTCGTTTTGCTATGTCTGCAGAATAATCGGCAATCAGTTCGAGATATTGCAGTATTAGACAGGTGCAAGGGATTAAGACAAGTTTAGTTAGACCGATTTTTTCTGCTAGATCTCGTTTTCGTTGGGCTAACACAAGTAATCGTGTTGCAAGGAAAAACATCATGTCTGCTTCATCTTCACGGTTGATAGCGTCCGTGGCTAGTGCTGTGTCATTTTCTAAAAGGGCCTGCATTGCTTCGCTGTATATTGTTGAGGCTATTAGGGATAAGCGTCTAATCAACATGTCCATTTGAAATTTGGTTGGGTCGATAGAACATTGAAGAAGAATGTTTTTCGAAGTTTCTTCTAATATGCCAAGTCCGATAAGTCTTTTGACGATGCCCCTAACTTCTTCTATATGCTCGCTTTTTATTCGACTTGTTGAGGTTATCCTGATGACATCTCGTCCGAGTATATAGCTTCCAACAATTAGTCTTTCTAACAATCTTTTTTCGTCACATACATCGGCATTTACTATATATTCCTCTGCTTCTTCTCTTCTAGCCAGATCGCTTGGCACGATTCGCAAACTACCGTCTACTTCTGGCACAATGAAAACAAGGTCACCTGCCTTTATGTTGTTTTGTCTTATCCATTGGCTTGGAAGTGATACTGTTATGGTTGAGTAGCCTACTTTTTGAACTTTTCTGCTTTCCATAATAGCTGCCTCTGATAGTATTTATTATTACTTTTCTATATATGCATTTCGCATTTGCGCTTACAGTATTTACTATTATATCTTCTATATGCATTAGGTATATATTTTTGATTTATGTTATATATCAATCAAGCCTAAAGGAGATGTATAAAATGCCTGAATGGAAAACCGTAAGCATAAGAAAGGAACTCATAAAGGAGATTGATAAGATGCTACAAACTGGCCGCTACAGAAGCATTTCGGAATTCATTTCCGAGGCAATTCGGTTGCGCCTAGAAGAGTTGATGCGAATAGAAGGAATACCAGTAGAAAAACGCAAGAAATATCTTGCAGTGCCCGAGCAGCTGCTTTACACACCGAAACATACGTGGGCTCAGATAACGCCTGAGGGAAACATAAAGGTTGGCTTATCAGACTATGCGCAGAAACATCTGGAGGGGATAGCATACGTCTACACAGAGTCTATGGGAAAAGAAGTCAAAAAGATGATCCCGTTCGGAGTGGCTGAAACATGGATGTTCATGTTCGACTTGTACGCCCCAGTCAGCGGTAAAGTTGTCAAATTTAACGAAAACCTCAGAAATGACCCGCACCTAATCAATGAAGACCCTTACAATGAGGGATGGATAGTAGAGATCAAACCTAAAAACTCGCTAACTCTAGAGCAGGAACTAAAAGACATGCTTAGTTCAAGGCAGTACAACAAGTGGGTAAGCAAACTTGAAGGCCGGTTACGAGTGAAATAACAATCTCTATCTCCCTTTTTTTATTACCTTTACTCCATAGATATGTTAATTGTAATTGAGATGCATTAATATATCTGAATATAAACCAAATAAGCTTCTAAGTTAGGCTGGTTTGAAAAATGGCAACTAGCATGCTTATACAGACAAAGAGAAAGTTGCCACCGTGTCGTGCTGCATGTCCAGCACACGTAAACGTTCAAGGATATGTTTCTCTGATTCAAAGAGGCATGTTCAAGGAAGCAGTTGAACTCATAAGAAAAGACATGCCATTCCCCGCGATTTGTGGAAGAGTCTGTCTTGCCCCTTGTGAAAAAGCATGCGCAAGAAAAAATGTTGATCAGGCAGTAGCTATACGCTCCCTGAAAAGAATAGTTGCCGATGTTGAACGAGAACAAGGACGTGTAAGGGGCAAACCTATACCGAGGAGACATAGCCAGAAGATAGCAATAATCGGAGCTGGCCCGGCTGGACTTGCTGCAGCTTACGACCTTGTCAAGCTCGGTTATCCTGTTACTGTTTTTGAGCGTACACCGGAGTCAGGGGGAATGGTGCGATACCGAATACCTGATTCACTTCTCGAAAAATTTGTTGTGACCAACGAGATTACCTACCTCCAAGATGTAGGTGTCAATATTAGATGCAATGTTGAATTTGGAAAAGACATAAATCTTGACACTTTGCGAAAAGAAGGATATCAAGCAATGTTCATAGGTATTGGAAAACTGTCAGAAACCTCCTCCTTACCTCCAAAACTCGTGAGTGAAGAATCAGGAGCTTTCCTAATACCTGTTGACCCGATAAGTCTGGAAACTAAGACACGTGGTGTTTTCGCTGGAGGCGACGCAATTAAAGCGAAACCAGCAGGCATTATTGAGGCTATTGGCACTGGAAAACGAGCAGCTATCTCAATTCATCGTTACTTAAATGGTCAAGACTTGAAAGCTGGAAGAGAAGA
>JACUTN010000033.1 GCA_014859805.1 Candidatus Bathyarchaeota archaeon | reverse complement strand
GAAAGGTTAATGCTGTGAGCTCGAATCCCAGTTTTTCAACAGCAGGCACTATTGTATATTCGCGGACGTATTCTGATTTTTCAAGGTTTTTCCGCATCCTCGTTATTGTCGGTTGCGATACTTTCACAACTTTTGCAAGTTCTCTGTCACTTCGTTTCGAATTCTTCATAAGCTCGTAGAGCAGGTCTATCAACTTTTGTTTTGGCATAGCCCACAATTACTCTTCCAATCTGATAAATTTTACTCAAAGCTTCGAATAGTTGCATCGAATGCGAGCTAAATAAGTCCCTTCCTTTTCAACATTTTCTCTAATATAGGGCGCAGTTTCTCATTTTCAGCCTTGATTTTGGCTTTACCTAGGGCGTACATCTGGTCGGTCATTTCCCTGACGACTTCAGCGAACTTCACTCCTTCAGCAGCGGAAATATATTCTACACGAAGTCTTTCTGAACTCAGTCCAAGCTTCTGCAACATAGGCGCTAAGGCGTCCATTCTAGCCTTCATCTGATAGTTACCGCTAATGTAATGGCAGTCATAGGGCAGATGGCATGCACCAACCATTACCATGCCAGCGCCAAGCCTGAAAGCTTCTAGAATAAAGTCTCGGTCAACCCTTCCCGAGCACATAACTCGTATGGGTCTTATTGTTGGCGGATACTCAAATCTACTTGTTCCAGCTAGGTCTGCACCTGCATAGCTGCACCAGTTACAGAGGAAAGCCAAAATCTTGTCTTCAGGATTCACCTCGAGGGCTGCCCTTATCTGAGCAAAGATCTGCGCGTCTGTAAAGTGCATTTGGGTTATTGCATCTGCTGGACATTCTGCTACACATGTTCCACATCCGTGACACATGGCAGTCATCACTTCTGCGGGTTGTTTTTCAATGATTTTTATGGATCCGTAAGGACAGTGTTCAGCACATATACCGCATTTCACAGTTACATTTCTACACTTTTCAGGGTCAACAACTGAAACTATCGGCTCGATTTTCCACGTTTTCTTTGAAAGTATGGTTGCTGCTCTTGACGCTGCCCCACTTCCTTGGGAAACACTGTAAGGAATGTCTTTAGGACCTTGACATGCTCCGGCAAGAAATACGCCGTCTACGGCGGTGTCAATGGGTTTCAATTTGGGGTGACTCTCCATGAAAAAGCCGTTTGTTCCCCGAGAAATATTGAAGAGTCTTGCTACTTCTTCTGAACCTTTACTTGGAATTGCCGCTGTTGCCAGCACCACCATGTCGCTTGTTAGTTCTATTGGATCACTGTTTTCAGTTTCCGCGTACACAGTTAGACTTTCTGTTTCAGGGTTTCCAATAACCCTTCTATCGGTGAGCTTCACCCGTATAAAATTGATTCCTATACTCCGGGCTTTTCTAAACAGTTCTTCGTAGCCCTTCCTGTTAGTCCGCATATCCGTGTAGAGCACGTTAATCTCAAGATTGCTTCCGTATTTCTCTTTGAGCAAAACCGCGTTTTTCAATGTTAACATGCAACAGAAGCCAGAGCAATACTCAAATTTATTAACATCACGTGAACCAACACATTGAATGAAAGTTAGGCTACTCGGCTTTTTGCCGTCTGAAGGCCTCACAAGTTCTCCGATAATTTGAGTACCCGTGTCTAGAATTCGTTCAAGTTGAAGACCAGTTACCACATTTTTGTATTGTCCATATCCGTACTGCTTCAAGTCGAATGGTTCGTAAATGTCAAATCCAGTCGCAATTATGATTGTACCAACTTCAAACGTTATCTCCTCTGGCTCTTGCTCAAAATCTATCGCGTCTACTTCGCATGCGTCCTTGCATTCAGTGCAGCTACCATCTTTGAAATACAGACAGTTTTCTTTATCAATCGTGTGAACCAAGGGTACAGCCTGCTCGAACGGAACGTAAATCGCCTTCCGCATACGTATGCCTGCGTCAAACTCATTCGGAACTTGAACGGGACACTTTTCTACACAAATGTTACAGTACCCCAAACATTTTGACTCGTCAACAAATCTTGGTTTTTTAACGATTTTGACTTTGAAGCTTCCGATTACGCCTTCAACCTCTTTCACCTCAGAATAAGTAAGCAACTGGATACTAGGATGCGCGGCTACGTCTCCTATTCTCGTGGCAACACAAGAAAATCTTGGACACCTACTTACTTCCGGACACACTGAGCACTCGAACAGAGGAAAAGTCCTGCCCAGCTGAGCCACGTGTCCACCGATGCTTTCAGCCCTGTCAACCAAGTACACTTTGTACCCCATGTTTGCAAGCGACAAGGCTGCAGTTGAGCCAGCAACTCCACCGCCTACCACTAGAGCCTTGTTAGTAACTGGAACTTCGATCGTTTCAAGCGGTCGCAACAACTTCACTTTTGCAACAGCCATCTTAACAAGGTCTTTCGCTTTTTCTGTTGCTTCTTCAGGCGTGCTTGAATGACACCAAGAAGAAAACTCGCGAATGTTCGCCATCTCAAAAAGAAACGGATTCAAGCCAGCGTCTGAAACAGTTCTCCTAAACGTTGGCTCATGCATCCTTGGAGAACACGCAGCAACAATGACACGATTAAGCTTGTGCTCCTTTATCCCTTTTCTTATCTCGTCTTGACCAGGGTCCGCACAAGTGTAACGATTGGTTTTCACATAGACCACATTCGGCAAAGAGCGAGCGTAATCTGCAACAGCTTCCACGTCCACTACAGCACCGATATTCAGCCCGCAATAACAGATGAACACGCCGATCCGGGGCTCAGCTACCTCTAGAGCAGACTCTTGCGCCATGTCACCTCACCTCTTCCAAAACCGCTCTAACCTGTGCAACAACTTGCTCCTTCGTATACTGAGGCATCTTAATAGCTCCCACAGGACAGGCGGCGCCGCAGATACCGCATCCCCTGCATAAACCTTCCGTAACTTTCGCCAGTTTTTTTCCAGCGGTTTCTTCGATCCGCACAGCATCGTAACTGCAGACAGATTCGCAGATTCCACAACCGCTACAAAGATCTTCATTGACTCTTGCAACCAAAGGCTCAACAATCCACTTGGACTTGCCGAGGATTGCTGCTGCTTGTGCAGCTGCACCGCTTCCGTGTGCGACACAGTAGGGTATGTCTCTCAACCCTTGGCAGGCTCCGGCCAAAAATATTCCAGGTGTATCTGTTTCGTTAGGTCTGATCTTAGGTTGGCATTCCACGAAAAACCTGTTTGCTCCTATTGGAATCTTTAGGATTTTTGCTAGTTCTGTTGCGTTTTGGACGGGAACAGCTGCGTTTGCCAGAACCACCATTTCGGCTTCAGCCTCAACGGGTTTCCCGTCCTCTGTTTCAGCGTAAACCATGAGGTTTTTGGTTTCAGATTCTTCGGTTATTCGTCGATTTTCTAGGTTGACTCTGATGAAGTTGACTCCAGATTTCTGAGCTCTATTAAAGAATTCCTCGTAGCCTTTGAAGTTGCTTCGCATGTCATTGTAAAACACGTAGACTTCAACATCGTCTTTGTACTTTTCCTTAAGCATCACTGCGTGCTTCAGCGTGTACATGCAACAGAAACCGGAGCAATACTCATACCTGTTGATGTCACGAGAACCTACACATTGAATAAAAGCAACGGAGTGCGGCTTCTGCCCGTCTGAAGCCCGAATCACTTTGCCGCCGGTGGGTCCAGCCGCTAATATAAGCCTTTCAAATTCCAAAGCTGTGAACACATTTTCGTATTTGCCGTAGCCGTAACATTCCATATCCTCAGGGTTGTACATTTCATAGCCTATGGCAACTACGATGGCTCCCACATTGGCTTCAATTTCTTCAGGTTTCTGGTCGAAATTTATGGCTTGTCGTGCGCCGCAGGCATCCACGCACTTGTAGCATTCAATGCAGTAGTCTTTATTGATTGTATAAATTAGCGGTACAGCTTGATCGAACGGAACAGAAATGGCTTTCCTCACGCCTAATTTCATGTCCGATGGGTTCGGATATTCAATGGGGCAAGCGTCTCTGCATTCACCGCATCCGGTGCAGTTTGCGGCTATAATGTACCGAGGATTTTTCCGAATCTTTACCTCAAAATTGCCCACATACCCATCAACTTCCAAAACGTCAGCATAAGACATTATGTCAATGTTGGGATGCCGTCCTACATCCACCATTTTTGGACCTTCAATGCATATACTACAGTCAAGAGTTGGAAACGTCTTGTCCAACAACGCCATGTGACCGCCAATAGTCTCAGTTTTCTCAACCAAATAAACCTTGAATCCCATGTCAGCCAAGTCCAATGCTGCACTTATGCCTGCGATGCCACCGCCGACAACCATGACTTTCTTCGTTACAGGCAACTCAATGGGCTGCAACGGTTCAAGCAACCTTGCCTTCGCCACTGCCATTTTCACTAGGTCTTTCGCCTTTTCAGCCGCCTCTTCAGGTGTGTTTCGATGACAATAAAGCGAAAACTCGCGGATGTTTGCCATCTCAAAAAGAAACGGGTTCAAGCCCGCTCGGAAAACACATCGCCGAAAAACTGGCTCGTAAAGCCTAGGCGAACAGCCAGCCACAACAACACGGTTAAGCCTACGCTTCTTTATCGCATCTATTATTTCTTCTTGACCTTGGCTGCTGCATGGATAATTCATGTGTTCTGCATAAACCACATTCGGCAATGTTGTAGCGTACCTTGTCAAGTCATCAACATCTATTATTGAACCTTGGGAACCACATTCGCAAACGAAAACTCCTATTCGTGGCGCTTCCATTTTGCTCTCTTTTTGCATATCTTCTCCAGTCATTTTACGTCCCTTTCCATCCTAGCCTTTTTCTTACTGATTCCCTTGCCTTCAAAGAACCCTTGGTTTTCAACTCTTTAGTCATCTCAACTGGTGACGCCAGCCTTTCTAGGGCTTTGTTCCAAGCTCCCGAACGAACCGACGTATGCCTTATCATAGTTCGTTTAAGCTCTAACGCTTCCTCAACCGGACAAACAATCTTGCACGCTCCGCAATAAACGCAAAACATTTCGTTTACGTATACTTTATCATCAGAAAGGTAAAGTGCACCTGTTATTGGGCAAACATCTAAGCAGTCCGTGCAGCCTTCCGGACACTTTCCTGCGTGAATATTTATTTTTCCGTGAAAGATTTTTCGTACAGTCAGAACTCCCTCGGGGCAGTTGAATTCGCAAATTCTGCAACATGGACAACGCTCCTCTTGGATGTCAATTTTGACTTGAAGTTCGCTCTTTTCCTTTTCAGATAAGGAGTCTGCGTCTTCAACAATTTTTTTGTCAGCTGTTAACCTTGTTACTTTAATTAAGTCTAATGGGCATGCTTCTTCGCATTCAACGCAGTCCACGGGACATTTGCTCGTGTCTACTTGGATGTCTCGAATCAGTTGCGGGAAGCTTTCCTTTTCGACAACTGATAGAAGGTGTTCTCCATTCACGGTTACTTTTATTGCTCCGTAAGGACATAGTATGTCGCATATGGCGCAGAAATTGCATTTTTCCAGATCTATGTCAATTTTTGCGTGTTTAGCCTTCTCTCCCGGAATTTTTGGCTGCTTTTCAAGTTTAATTGCTTCTTTCGGGCATGCAAGAGCGCAGATTTGACAGCCTACACACAAGTTTTTGTCAAGGGTTAATTTGTAGTTTCTGACATGTAAAATCCATTCTAACGTTAATGCTTCCGCCGTGTCCGTTTTCACTGTTTTCAGAGGCATCCATTAACACCAAGCACGTGTGATGTGAGATGCATTAGAGCATGCTCTAATATTCTACTTTCATATATAGTTTAGTTTCAAATCTCGTAAGAATTTAATGAAAAAACTTGGTGCAAACCGCAACATGACATTTTAAGCTTTCACTCTTTAAAGCAATGACGTCTAAACCAGCATCGTGCAATAACCTTTTGAAAGTTTGTATTGGGAACTCTTTCTTTAAACCAGTAACAATAATCACAGCATTCTCTTTTGAAACCCGTTTAATCTCATTTAACGTTTTGAGAGGGTTAGGTGTGTTCTGAATAAGAGTTAAAGCAAAAACGTGACTAAATACGTCTTCTTTCAGAGGTACATTGTCACTGTCAGCCAAAATCAGATGGATATTCGCAAATTTTTTCGCATGTTTCTTTGCTTGAAACAGAGTTTCTCTTGAAATATCCAATCCAACAATTGCTTTAGCTTTGTGTGAAACATATTCAAACAAAAGTCCTGTTCCACAGCCAACATCTAAAACTAAACCTTCTTTTTCCATGCTTATGCTTTCCATAACAGCCTCAATTTTTGCAGTCTGCTCCTCAGCATACCGCATATCATAAATGTGCGCCGTTAAATCATAACGATGCATCACATCGCGCTTCTTATTCCACTCGCTCATGCCGAATCCTTCAGAAATCTTATGTATAATAAAAGCTTCTAAAACTATTGGCGAATATCGTGTTAAACTCAAAACCCTTTACCGTTTTAGTGAGACCAAGCATTCAGGAAGCAGAGAATACTGTAAAGGAGGCCGTTTCCAAACGTAAAACAATAATCGTCATTGGTGATTGCTGGGTTCATTACCGTGGAAGGGCAAGCTCAAAACTGGAGCCCGGAGAACGCATACTAATAATCAAGGAGGATGGCTCCCTTCTTGTCCACCGTTCAGTTGGCTATGAGCCTGTCAACTGGCAGCCCCCCGGTTGCATTTTTCACATTCAAGTTACAGACAACTCGTTGGAGATTCGTGCTGTGAGGCGCAAGCCAACTGAATCCGTTGCGGTGTTTTTTGACAAAATCCACATGGTTTCTGCTCTAAGCCTCGTAGATTCTGGAGAGTTCTCTCTCTACGCAAGCGAGGAAGATATGCAAAAAGCAATTTTGTTAGAGCCTTCGCTTGTGGAGGAAGGATTCAAACCTATAAGTTACGAGAAAAAGGTTGAGCCGGGCTTCGTGGATGTTTATGGAGTGGATAAAGATGGTAATTTTGTTGTTGTGGAGATCAAGCGCAAAACAGCAGGCAACGAAGCTGTGCTTCAACTCGCAAAGTATGTTGATGCAATTAAGAGTAAGGTAAATCGTAAGGTGCGGGGAGTTCTTGTTGCACCAAACATTGCGAAGGGAGTTCAAAGGCTGTTAGTAACCCTTGAATTGGATTTCAAGGCTTTGGACCCTAAAAAGTGCGGTAGAATATTGAAGAGATCGAAAACTAGAAAGTTGGAGACTTTTTTCAAGAAGGAATGAAGCGACTATTCGGAAAGATTGTTAGCGTGTGCATCGAATTCATCGGGGCTGCAATCTTTCCGCTAGGGCAGAGATCATGAGAGGTAGAATTGAGCTTGCTTCGCCATAGATGAAAATTTTGTCAGCGTTCTCTTTTATTTGTCCCCAAGACACAGCCTCTCTCGGTCTTGCTCCGGATAAAGAACCGTCCTGTTCAATGGCTGTGGTTAGATAAACAGCGTAATCCAGTCCTCCTTTGAACTGGTTCCACCAGATTGTGTGATGTTTTGATATTCCTCCACCAACTACTAGAGCCCCAGTTTTCTCAGCCTCCCAAACACGGTCGTTCAATAGCTGTTCATCTTTCAGAACGTCAATCTTGAAATCTTTGTCTTGAGAGAACATCCACAGCTGGTATCCAATCATCCCGTCAGTTATGCCTGGAATTATGACTGGAATTTTGTTTTTGGCTGCCCAATAAATTATCGAATCTTTAGAGTGTAATCTTTTTCCAAATTCCCAAACCAGCTCATAAGTTGCCAACTCTTTCTTTTCTTCGTAGATTTCGCTTAAGAATCTTTGAACATTTTTTTCCACCTGTTCAGCGTAAACTTTGTCTGGAACCAAAACATTGCCTAATCTGCTGAAACCTTTTTTCTTTACCGCTTCATCGTTTAGTCCGAACGAACCTCGGTAATAGTCTCCCCAGCCTCTCGCTAAATCATGGTCTAAGGTTCCGCAGGTTGTGATGACTAGATCGAACCATTTTCTCTTCACCATCTCTCTAAAAATGCCTCTTATCCCTGTTGCCACTAGACACGCTGGGAAGGACAGAAAATTTAGCGATTTTTTATCTTTGATCATTCTTTCTAGGATGTTTACGGCTTCGGCTATCTTGTTTCCTTGGAAGCCACCTAAGTCTTCCATTTGGGCCAAAATCTCTCTCAAGTCGCGTGACTTTTCTATCTCGAAGTCTTTCACTTTTTTCATAACTGGAATTGTGTTGTAGCCCTTCATTTAAAGGTAAAGGAAAGAGCGGTGTTAAAGCGGTCGGTAGAACCATATTTGCAATTAGAAGATTCTGGCGCGCGCTGGAACCTTATAAATGGGTTAAATTCAAAGAATGGGAAAGCGTTGAAGAAGCCAAGAAAAATTGTGAATTACGCGATTAAGAAGGTTAAGGAATTCAATCTAGCATACCTATTTCTTCCCCACGTCCCTAAAAAAATAGGGGAAATTGCCTTTCTCTTTCTATTTTTCCGAGATCTCTTCGACCTTTTTCGCTGCTTCGGTGGCTGTTTTAATCCATTCGTTGGCTTTTTCTCTTACCGCATCTTTGAAGCCCCATCCAACTGCTATGGCAATACCGACTCCAGCTCCAACCGCTATGCCCCATGCTAAGGCAGTGGCGAATATATACAAGATAGTGACGTCTATGCGCATCACACTTAGGGATATCACTATGATCACAAAGTATAGGAGCAGCCTTAATCCAGAGGCTATTATGCCTGCGAATTCTATTTTTGCTTCTCTGCCGAGAGTCCTAAAGAAGTCCGCGAAGTAGTCGACAATTATGAAGCCGAAGATTAGGATGAATACGCCTGCAATGAAGCTCGGTAGGTAGGAGACAACGCTGTTTAAAAAGTCACTAAGAACCGCTATATCCAGTATGCTTGTAGCCGCTAGAATAGCTATCAAATAGACAAACCACCTCACAATAAGGTCGAAGAAGTGCACGCACGTTATTCCGGATTTTTCTATTGACTTGCCAATCACTGTTTTGCGTAGTGCATCATCGACTCCGACTTTATCTAGGATTGTGGATACTCCTTTGCCTAAAGCTCTTCCAGCTATCCAGCCTATGATCAGCGCAACTATCGCCCCAACTATTCCAGGAACCATGTTCACAAACGTGTTCAATAGATTGTTCAATAACTCTTCTAAAGAAATTATCTGTAGGCTTACAATGTCGTACATTATCAACACCTTTCTTAGCATATCAAGACAGTTGGTATATAATCTTTGCTAGTAATTATTTCGGTTAATTTTTCGACGTGAAGGCCAGAAACCAAGTGTATTCACAAAACTGTGGCGAGCAATTAGGTGATGAAAGAGACCTAAGCTAAGCTCACGCTTTGATACTCCTCCACCAACTACTAGA
>JACUTN010000032.1 GCA_014859805.1 Candidatus Bathyarchaeota archaeon | reverse complement strand
CGATCAAAATCTGAGGAACAACACGATTATAAGGTTGATGTATGCAATTAGGACGCTTACTAAAGCGCCTTTATCTGGACGTAACCCTTTTGAAAGACAAACCGTCGAGGTTAATAGCCCTAGGCTCCATGCTTGGAGAAGAAACATAACGGCGCTTAAAAAGTAGAAAAACAGCCCCGTCTTGGCTGAAAGAAACCAGACAACCGGGAATATGTCAAGTGGAAGCAAAGAAAACGCGCAGCCAACAAGAAGGGCAAGTTCTCCACCTCTTCCCCTCCTGAAAAATAGGAAAGTCAAGAATTCACACAATGCAAATATGGTCAGCCAACTGAGAACATACTGTAATACTATTATCAAAGGTGAAACCCTGAAAGGATTATGATAAAATAACATAATCGGCTCAAGCCCTGATGCCGCTGCCAACCATGCTCCAAAACCTATGATCAGCAACGCTTCAGGTATCATCCTAACCGGATTCGTGTAAACTAACTCAAACAATCTAATTGGCAGAACAAATCCTTTCAAGGAAGCGCAGAATCTGCTGAAAGGGTCTCTTGCTGATGCTTTCTTTTCGATGAGACTGACCGCTTTAAACCTCTCTTCGTCTGAAACCAGCAGCGTGTATGCGAGCTTTCCCCTTTCGGTTAGAATATACCTTTTTCGTTCGTCTTGAGTAATGAGACCTTTAAGCATGTCAATGTGATAGTAAAGTGTGCCGACCGTTGTGTGTAGTTCCTTCTTTAGTTCAGTGAAGGTTGACCTTCCTTTTTCTCCAATGATCTCGATTATTCGTTTACGGAACGGGTGGCTAACCGCACTGTAGATTTGCGAGACGTCTTCGCCTTCATCCTTCACTTAAAGTCCTCTACGAATAAGTTTCCATTCAGACTGTTTATGTTTTTTGGAAATTTTACTCTCCTCAATTAACCCTTTAGGCTTACGAGAGTTTCGTCGCAAAGTGTTTAAATTACCTCATTGACAACGGCAACTGTTTTTTAAAGCCATATGGAGGTGAGAAGAGGAATGAGTGAGAAGAAAGTCACTATGGCTGAAATTCGAAAAACCTAGCCACTTCATTAGGCACAGCCTTCGGCATAGTCATCGGTATGATCTGGACTAACGTGGTGCTTGGAGCCTTTGTCACTGCGGAAATACCATTGACAACTGCTGGTGGGACATGGTTCGAATGGATTTACTTCGTAATAGTTGCCATTATAGTCACACTGACATGCGTAATCGCCATAGTCTACATAGGGAAATGGGGAGGAAAAGAGTAGGAGATACACATTCGGTCTCAGCGTGGACAAAGAAAATAGAGGTTTCTTCTATTATTTTTTAATCTTTTGTAATGCTACGGAGATTATGTGCTGAAGCTTCAGATAAAACCCTATTATTAAATCGTAAGATTTAATTATCAGCCTCTATTTAATCTTCTTAGGGGGCAGGCCTGCCCAATGGAAAAATCAAAGAAGACTCCATTAGTCAGCGCTCTAGTAGGTCGTAAAGCCGGCTCAATTCACGCCCAACTAGAGGTATCCCTTATTAACTATGACACCATTCACATCGCGATTAGACGGAAGGCGTATTCAGGTCTTCCTGACGTTGAATTTTCAATAGCAGACACCGACTTACAAGACTTCGTAGACATCATAAATGAAGCAAAAGGCAAACTTGACACAATTTGGCTTCAAACTCTCGCTTTAAAAAAAAGCTTCAAAATAAAAAATAACATATATGAACAACCTGGAAAAGCGGATTCGAGTAATTAAACGAAATTTAATTGACCGATCCTTGGATAATTGTTATAGAAGATAAATCCAGAATCATTAAATTCTGGAATAGTCCTAATAAAATGTTAGGGGAGAGAGGTTTTGCCCTCACGTAAGCGAGCACTTACGATCACCATCACTGTTATTATGCTTTCTATGTTAATCCCTATTTTTCTTTTATTTTATACGCAGGTTGGAGGAGGCGCCGTTCTACATGTGTCCTTACTTGAGGGAACACTTGCCGGTGAAGACCCGGATCCTTGGCTAAACGAGTGCTGGCTATTAAATCTTACAGGAACATCCCAAACCTTTACTGTGAGAATTAACAACACCAGTGCGGCAAAAGAATCATACGACACACACTTGATTATTGCTTTAAATGACGCTGGCTACAGTTACCTCGAAAATCTTAATGTGGACGACAATGATATACAGAAATCAGCATTCCAATACGGCACTCCAAAACCTTATAACATATGGATTTGGCCGTCAGGCGATGTCTACCCGACATGGTTCAATGACACTTGTGTTAAAATTGGAACCATACCACCAAAGGGCTACAAGGAAGTGACTGTTTCCGTAACCTTCTCAAACGCAACTGGTGTAAGGATGCATTTCGACGCTTACGGAAGCAGCGTTGACACAATTCCCACAAAAACAGGCGATATAACTCGTAACCCCCTCTCCGGGGATTCCACAGTCCTGTTCCAACCCGAAGCACCTACGCCTCACCCTCCCTTCGCCGAATTCCTTTATTATCCATCTTGGCCAAATACAAACGAAACGGTGACTTTCAACGCTTCTGCCAGCTACGATTCAGACGGCTACATTGCCAGTTATAACTGGGATTTTGGTGACGGTACCCCTGTTGTTATAGAAAGTGACCCAGTAACAACACATAGCTACAATGCCTTTGGAAATTATACTGTGACATTAACAATCATCGACAACGACGGCTTAACAGCCAATTCGACAAACATCATCAGCGTTAGGCAGCATCCCGTGGCATCATTCATCTTCTCGCCACCAGATCCATCAGAAGGAGAGCAAATAATTTTCGACGCCTCCACCTCTACGCCTGATGGAGGGACCATTATCAGTTATGAATGGGACTTTGGAGACGACAACATTACAACAACATCCGACCCGATCATTACCAACGCGTATTCCAGATTTGGAAATTACAACGTCACCTTAAATGTTACGGACAGTGAAGGAAAATGGGACACAGAGTCAAAAACAATCACCGTAAGAGCGCCTCCGCCACCCCAATATTATTTGACAGTGAGGACGGAACCAACTAGAATTACGACTATTCCAGGTGAAGACTGGTACGACAATTGTACGCACGTGGAATTAACGGCTCCGTTATACGTTCCGGATGAAACTGGTTTTAATGGCGAGCGATACGTGTTTACTCAATGGACTGTTGATGATAATTTCATAGCTGGAAATCCTATAACTGTGCACATGGATGCTAACCATACGGCAATAGCCCATTATGTAAAACAATACCTCGTCACATTCACCCAGACAGGATTAGATGGCACAGCCATAGGCGCCGTGGTGACGGTTAACGATATGCAGCTAAACTATACTCAACTGCCATTCGCAATTTGGGTTAACGAAAGCTCATGGATTAACTACACTTATAATGATATCGTCCCGAGCACGGTTTCGGGCAAAAGGTTTAAGCTGGTCGGCATTACCGGTCCTCCTTCACCCTTCCTCATGACAGAACCTATAACAGTTGTCGGAAGCTACAAGACCCAGTATCAGATTACTGTCACGGCCATCCCAGATGAGGCTCTAGGAGGAACATTCAAAGTCACATACACCCAATGTGGAACCACCTACACAGACGTACAGCAGACAACACCTTGGACTGAATGGATTGATGCTAATACCACTGTAACCGTGAGCAAACCTCAGGACGTTATCACAGTCTCCTCCGACATGAGATACAAGTTTGATTACTACACACCATCCGACAGCGTCATCATGGACCAAGCCAAAACCATTACCCTAATCTACAAGATCCAATACTACCTAACCGTAAAAGTTGACCCGCCGAACATCACAATTATTTCAGGCGAGGGTTGGTATGACAATTGCACAAATGTAGAATTAACAGCTCCAACCGTTAAAGATTACGAGTTTGAACACTGGGATGTTGATGGGTTACTGCAAGGCGACGGAGCGGCTAACATAACCGTTCATATGAACGCTCCACACACAGCCACAGCCCATTATGCCGGAATTCCACCTATCTCAGTTTCGATAAGCCCAACAACAGCAAGGATTAAAGTTGGAGAATCCGTAACTTTCACTTCTGATGTTTCTGGAGGAAAAGCTCCATACAGCTATCAATGGTACCTCAACGGAAGCGCAGTGTTAGGTGCAACGGACCCGACATGGACTTTTACACCGGAGACAACTGGATTCTATACTGTTTATATGGTTGTTACGGACAGTTTCGGGGTCACGGCGCAATCGAACGAAGCCTCGGTAACTGTAGCTCCTAAACTTTTGGTTTCTATTTCGCCAACTTCAGCTGAAATTTTTGTCGAAGAATCTGTTGAGTTTACATCGGCGGTTTCGGGAGGATACACGCCATACAGTTATCAATGGTTTTTGAATGACAAGGCAGTTTCGGGTGCAACGTCAAGTAGCTGGACTTTCACTCCAACCGCAGGTGGAATATATTATGTGTATTTGAAGGTTACAGATGATAATGGTAATGTCGTACAATCGGAAACTGCGAGAGTCGCTGTTAGCGCAGTTCCTGTCGGAGGCTACAGCGTTGCCATTAAAGGACATACCATTGCAAAGCCCCTAACATTCTACCTTGCTCTAGTAGTAATTCTCGCCGGCGTGTTTGTTGCAATCAGACGCAAGATGCTTAGAGAAAACTGATAAGTCCAATTTTCGACTCTACACCATCTCGCGCACACCATTATAAAATTTCTTTGAAAGTGTATATCTTGAATATAGATGCTCTTTTCATAAAACTTGTTATTTTTGTAGTTACATCGTAAAGTTTGGATGATATAAATTGAGTGCTTCGAAAGAATTTGAAAAACTTCAGAATAGAAGGGCAGAACTTGAGGAAGAGTCGCTTTCTTTGAAAAGAAGAACAAAAGAACTTGGAAGAAAGAGTAAAAGTGCTTGAAGAAAAAATTGCAATTGAAGAGCTGAAAAACAGTAACAAGATGACGCGGGAGGCCATATCTCAGCTGGAATCTAAGATAAATGAGCTGGAGCAGAAGTTAAAGGAAGTGCCACAATTACCAGAAACTCCTAAGCCAGAAGAGGAAATCCCATCAGAAGTCGCTAAGACTCCTGAACCAACAGAAGAAGCGACACCTGAAATTGCTGAAACAATGCCGGAAGAGCCAGAAGAAGAGGTTGTTACAGTAACAGCGCTTGAAGATACTATGGTAGCTCAGCAAGAAGAACTTGGCGAAAATCTCGAGAAAAGACATGAAAAGAAAAAAAGAAGATTCTTCTAGACGTTGAACATAACCAGCGATCGACTTTCTTTTGCACTAACCTATGTTCATTTAACTTAGAAAAGAAGTTTCATGTTTCATCATGCAGCTTCACAATGTTGACACAAAAGTGCAGTGAAGGCTTAGAGAAACAACTATAAACGAATGATATTTCGCACTCAGGATTTTTTTTATATGAATCAAATAACGCTTTTTTCATTGACGTTTTGCATTTTCTTCTTATGTTTGGAGATATAGCAAGAACACATCTGCGTTCATGGCTTGACCGAATACGACTTGTTTCTTCTTGATTATTGATTTTAAATTAATAATTGTTAAGACAGCCCAATATCCAAGATGTTGTAAATTAGGAGAAAAAGCCTATGACTGAGTATCTAATAAAGGATTGAAAAAATAGGGATAACGGTTTCAAAGCCTGTCTTAGCTGTACCCTGTATCCTCTTTGGCTTATTGGTAATATTATTTCCAAGTCTTCTTGTATGGGTAGTCGGACTGTTTCTAGTGGTTCAGGGAATACTTTTGCTGACAGATGTCTTGGAAACAAATAAAAGATAACCCCTACAGTATTTGCTCCAAGTGCAAATTTTGTATTTAAGCTGTTTCTAGTGATTCGAATTTATAATAAATGGACAAGGAAAAGCGCAAACGAAAAATGAATGCTGCCTTACATTTTAATCAGCATATATCCTCTGCGTTCAAACAGATAGAGTGGACTCGAGCATTTTACAGGTAAATGCGTGTTTAAATTTAAACCCCCGTCTACAAACGCTTAAACTAAGCTTTTCTAGCTAAAATAAGCCAAAAATTAGCCGTAAATTTATGGTGCTCCGGCCGGGATTTGAACCCGGGTCGGCGGCTTTCTTTCACTGTTTTGTGTCGAGAGGCCGCTATACTTGACCGGACTATACTACCGGAGCCAACGGATAAAAATGCTGTTTGGTAGTTTAAATTTTTGGTGTATAGAAATAACGATAAGTAGAAAAAATAGGGGTGTGTTTTTAGTATTCTTCGCTTTCAGGTCCGCCTGGCGGTCCCGCTGGTCCTTTTGGTTTTGTTGATGCTATTACATCATCTATGCGCAGTATCATTGATGCTGATTCAGTGGCTGATTTCGCTGCCTGTTCTTTGACCACTAGTGGTTCAATTACTCCATTCTCTCGCATGTTTTCAACTTTTCCTTTGAAGACGTTTATGCCCATGGGTTTGCCGTCTGTTTTTTCATGAGCAGCTCTCAGTTCTGCGATTACGTCTATTGCTTCCAGTCCAGCGTTTTCAGCTAAGGTTTTTGGCACGATTTCAAATGCGTCGGCAAATGCTTCTATTGCAAGTTGTTCTCTTCCTCCAACTTTTGTGGCCTGTTTTCGCAGTTCTTTGGCTATTTCAACTTCTACTGCGCCGCCGCCTGGAACTATTTTGTTGTTTTCTATTACGTCTGAAACGACTGATAAGGCGTCGTGCATGGCTCTTTCTGCTTCGTCAACCATTCTTTCTAGTCCAGCGCGGATGAGAACGGCGACTGAGCGGGGGTCTTTGCATTTCTCAACGAAAATCATTTTGTCTTCGCCTATTTTGCGTTCTTCAACCATGCCTGCCATGCCCAAGTCTTCAAGTTTCAAGTCATCTAAGTCTGTAACTATTCTGCCTCCTGTTGCCCTTGAAAGTTTTTCCATGTCTGATTGTTTCACTCTTCTTGCTGCAAGTATCTCATGTTTTGCTAAGAAGTGCTGTGCCATGTCGTCTATGCCTTTCTGGCAGAAGAGAACTCTGGCTCCTACAGCCTTGATCTTTTCAACCATTTCTTTGAGCATTCGGGTTTCCTGATCTAGGAAGGCTTTCATTTGTGTTGGGTCTCGTATTCTTATTTCGGCGCTGGTTTCTGTTTTTTGAATTTCTAATGGGCAGTCTAGTAAGGCTATTTTCGCGTTTTCGATTTTTTTGGGCATACCTGAGTGGACAGCTTCTTTGTCAATTATTAAGCCTCTGATGAGTTGGGATTCGAATAGGCTTTTTCCTTCCTTTTTTATGATTTGTATGTTGTCTATGTCTGCTACTTTTCTTTCTCCGCGTCTCTCAACGATTTGCTTTACAGCGTCTATTGCTATCTCTGCGAAGTGTTCTTTTGCTGGACCTACAGCCTTGCTTGACATAGACGTTAACGCAACTTTCCTCAGTGTTTCGCGGTCTTCAATGTTTACTAGTGTTGCAATGTTGTTTATGGTCTCTATTGCTTTTTGTACTGCCTTTCTGTAGCCGCTCACTATTATCGTTGGGTGGATGTTCTGGTCTAGAAGTTCTTCAGCCTTTTTTAGCAGTTCACCTGCTAAGATTACGGCTGTTGTTGTTCCGTCACCAACCATGTCGTCTTGTGTTTTTGCAACTTCAACCATCATTTTGCCTGCTGGATGTTCCACTTCCATTTCGTTTAGAATTGCTGCTCCGTCGTTGGTTATTGTTATGTCTCCTAGGCTGTCTATGAGCATTTTGTCCATGCCGCGGGGGCCAAGCGTGGTCTTTAATACTTCTCCTATTACGCGGGCTGCCATGATGTTGTTTCTTTGAGCTTCCCTTCCTCGGCTTCTTGTTGTGCCTTCTTTAAGGATTAAGACTGGTTGTCCTGACGCGGTTGTTGTTAGGTAAGCCATACAATCTTCTCCATTAAACTAAAATATTAATTCTGAATAAGCAGAAATGCACTAGAATATAAATTTTGTCTCTGTTGGGCGGGGTTTTTCTATGACAAGCAGATGACTCTACTTTTCTTTCTGCAGATTGCCGCAGACAGAGCATTCAACGTTTCTCTTGACTTCAACGGTTTCGAACACCATTTCTTCTCCATTTACAAACAGCATTCTTCCAACAAGCGGCTTACCCATCCTCGTAATAAGTTTAACTGCCTCCATAACCTGTAATGAGGCAAATAAGGCTGGGGTGGCGCCTAACACTGGAATCTTTTCAACTTCTGGCGGGTCTTTCGGAAATACACACCGCAAGCAAGGTCCTTTACCCGGCACTATTGTAGTCATTTGCCCGTGTAGTGCAGAGACGCCGGCGTGAACGAATGGTATGCTGTGCGTTACGCAGTACTCGTTTATTATGAATCTTGTTTTCCAATTGTCTTGTCCATCGAGAACTACGTCAACATTTCCTATCACGTTGTGCACGTTTTCTTTGGTGATTTCTGCAACAACCGACTTCACTTCTACTTCGCAGTTTAGCGCCTCAAGCTTTTCTTTGGCTACTTCTGCCTTAAATTTTCCAATGTCTTTTCGCCAGCCAAGAATCTGTCGGTTTAAATTGTTCAGCTCGAATTTTTCTTTATCTATGAGAATCAGTTTTCCCACGCCAACAGCCGTGAGGTAGATTGATGCTGGACATCCCAGTCCGCCGATGCCCGCGACGGCGACTTTTGCGGTTTTCAGTTTTTTCTGTCCCTCTGTTCCCCAACTAGAAATCAGCATCTGCCTTTCATAGAACTCCAACTCTGATGATGATAAGCTCATTTAAACATCCTTCCATAACGTTAAGTTTACGTTAGCATACATAATAGTGTTTCATGTTAAAAGGCGTCAAATGAGCTAAAATACTAGGATAGAATGTTGACCGGTATTCGGTCTCGTATGTGGCTTATCAAAAAATGGGAAGGGAACTGGTGGCTTCTAATATCAGCCTATTTCCCACAGCAATCCTTGTATTTTTCCCCGCTACCGCACGGACAAGGATCATCCGGTTTTGTTGTTTTCTTCTTTCCTCCACATCCGCATGACAATGCTATTCGTCTCCTATTGAAAACTAGCGGATTTGCGGATATAAACATATTTGTTTTATAATATAAAATATTTTTATTCAATGATTATAATTATAAACGTTGAAGCTAATGTTTATATCTGGAAATAACGAATCTTATATTGTGTGAGATCCATGTTAAAGATAGATGAAGTGGATAAGAGAATCTTATCTTTGCTTGTTGAGAACTCCGAATTATCCCAGAGTGAAATTGCGCGTTTTCTGAAAATCTCCCAACCTGCAGTTGCTGCAAGGTTACGGAAATTGAAGAATAGAGGAATAATAGC
>JACUTN010000173.1 GCA_014859805.1 Candidatus Bathyarchaeota archaeon | reverse complement strand
AAACAGGTGGACGTGAAAAAGGTTTGACAGAATTAGAGGATAAGGTGCGTGAAGCCGTTGGCAAGGTTGTTGACCCCGAAACTGGTCTGAGTTTTGCTGAGATGCACATGATTGTTAATGTTAAGGAGGAGCATGGTGTTGTTAAGGTGTATTTTGTTCCTTCAAGTCCTTTCTGTCCTATTGCTTTTAAGTTGGCTATGGATGTTAAGAATGCTGCTTTGAAGGTTGTTGGTGTTAAGAAGGCCTTTGTTTATTGTCGTGGGCATATGATGGAAAAACAGATTAACGAGATGGTGAATAAAGAACAACAGAAATAGAATTTACTGGCTTCTTTGGTTTGTGTTGTGAGTGCTTAGGTTATGTACGTGATAACCAAAGATCTCTGAAAGATGCTTCGTTGCCTTAGAGTTCGGATTCTGTTATCGCTTTCCAATCAATTAAAAGATTGAATATTTGCCTCACACGTAGAAGGTGACCATGGTTGTGAATTAAATGAGTGAATGTGCTGAAATCTTGGAAAAACTTCTCGATGACGCTGAATTATACATGGAATTTATCAAGCCACCTAGAGGTGAAATGAAAATTTGTGTGGAACTTGCAGACACTGGAGAGACTGCAACATTGGTTCTTGGAAATAAACCTCAAGTGATCGAAGGTTGCATTGAAGGTTCAGATGGTAAAGTTTCAATGAAAAAACAAGTATTGAAAAACATTCTAGAGGGAAAGGCTGACGCTTTTGCACTTGCCGCAAGAGCAAGAATGGATGAAGAAAGACCAATAGAATTTGAGATTTACAAGAAAGAACACATGAAAGAAATCTGGGAAGTTGGAAAAGCCCTTCTCACATATTTCTTTGCACCAGGAAAAATCAAAATAAAACGCTTGAAGCCTGAACTTGCTGGCTACGCTCATGGCGCCCATCCAATTCCACTAACATACTGGGATGGACTGCGGTCAAGCTGGATACTGGTGAAGAAAGGAGAAGTCTTGAACAAGCAGGGAGAAAAAGATCCTTGGCCCCAACTCTTCATAATTTTAGAAGGTAAAGGAAAAGGCATAGTGGGAGATAAGGAATTTGAAGTTGAACCCAACATGGTTGTTTACATACCTAAGAACGTCATTCATCAAATAATAGCTGAAGAGGACGTAAAAGTCATTTGGCTAGCATGGCAAGCTTGGTAGAGCACTTGATGAGTTATAACAAAAAACCGTAAGTTGGAGCGCGCGTTGGCTACCGATTCTCGGACTCCAAATCTTGAGACACGCTTCAAAGCATCGTCCAACCTATATATAGGTCATATCGAATCATAATATACTTAATTTTGGGAGGTTTTCAGTTGCTAAATTGAATAGCCCCCTATTTTTTTTATGTATCACCTTTATTTTGGCTTCAAATAGGTCTAAGGGATGTCTGCGATTTTTCTGCGCAAACTGCAAAAAATTGACCCCCTATAGTTTTCAACATTGAAACCTATGTTTAGAGCCGAATTGGTGCAGAGAAAAGGGATTTTGCGGGATATCGCCACATAGTAGAGGTTTCGAATATCTCCTAGCCTGCTTTTCAATTCTCCTGATCTTCTATAAACACATTTTTAGTGGTTAATTGCACGCG
>JACUTN010000172.1 GCA_014859805.1 Candidatus Bathyarchaeota archaeon | reverse complement strand
AGTTAGAATACATAATTATCCCAATGTTCTATCAGAAAAGAGACGAGTGGATAAAAATGATGGAGAATTCCATAGGAAAGATTGCATATTATTTTAACAGCCATAGAATGATGCGCAGATACGTCACAGAGGCTTACCTGTAGATTTTGTTCTACTTAAAAAGAGGCCCCTTTCAAGCAAGCACATCCAAGGGTCTCAATAGAATGCTCCTACAGTGACGGTTCCGAGATTCATGGCGGTTGCTTGAAGATATAGGTTTTGGGGACGTGCCCTCCCTCCATGTGCACGTATCTAATGTCTCTACCACCATATTTCACGGTCGTCCTCTCATAAACCGCCGTAATCACAATGTTTATTGCGCCCTCTTTGACCCAAGTCTGGCCTAGAGCGGCTGCGGCTAGCTCCGCCCTCTTGTCTCCGTCAAGAACCTTCACCAGTTCATGCTCATGGGGTTTGTATTTGTAAACACCTTCTTCAAGGTTTTCTACGTTTCCGACCACTACATAAACTTCGAGTGAATAGAGAGCTCCGGCAGAGGGAACGGTTCTGTAGCCGCTTTGGTCAGTAATTCCTTGAACGGCCCAGAGGAGTTGCCAAACCTGTTGGAGTGTTAAGGGTTCATTTGTATATTCCCTAATTGATCTTCTCTTTAACAGTACTTCCTCAATTGAGACGTTGCTATCATACCGTGGTGTCGGAAGCGCTATTTCGAGTGCATTTGCTGTTTGAGAAGGCTCGATCACCTTCGGCTTGAAAGCTTGCCATAAAAGGATGAATGCAAATGTTAGTCCTATCATTAGGACGACTATTAAAGCTCCAATAGTTCTTCTACTTAATATTCTACCCAAGACTTCTTCATCTCTGTTTCTATTCTTTCTCTTTTTCTGTTCTTCGGCTTTTACGTAATGGGTAATTATCTTTCGGCCAGTCATCTGGCAAGATTAAAGGGGCCAGATTTGGGTGGCCTTCAAAATTCACTCCGAGCAATTCGTGGATTTCCTGCTCGTAAAGAGTTGCTCCTAGAATATGAGTGGTAATTGAAGGAATAACTGTTTTATTTAGCGGTAACTTAACTCTAATTGTTAGCAGAACGCCTCCGTTGCTCAAATGATAAAGAAGTTCGATTTCATCTTCAGTTTCAAGCCCTGTTATTGCAGAAAGATGTGTAAAACCCGCGGTCTTCAAAAAGCGAATAGCATCCTTCAGTTTCTTTTTGTCAATTTCTACGAAGACTTTCCCAGTCCTAGGAACTGATGTCTTCAAAACATGCTTAGGGCCCATGTTTCGCTTCAACTTGTCAAGAATTTCCTTTTCCGACATTTTAGAAGTTCACTCTTGCCATTACTAAAGGTATTATCGTCTTGTATTCCGTAGTAATTAGATATTTATTTATTGCCACATAAAAACACGTACTTAGCTGAACGAATTTGCGGACTCTGCTCTAGCGTGTGCCCTTCAGGTGCCATTGAAATGATTGGAAAAGGATTGGAAGCGGAAATTAAGCACTATGTTGACCGTTGTATGTTCTGTGGACAATGCGCAGAGATTTGCCCAAAAAACGCCATTACAATGAGCGAAGAATACGAGTTGGCAGGGTTTGATCGTTCAAAAATGATTTACGAA
>JACUTN010000171.1 GCA_014859805.1 Candidatus Bathyarchaeota archaeon | reverse complement strand
TTTCAGGTTCCTTAGGTGGCGGAAGAGGTTGCGGAAGATCAGGCTGAATGTTGTACCAACTTTTTGGAAGATCATCCACTGATAAGTCTATTCTTACTTCATTCATTTCCTTTTCGCCTAGCTTTAGTGTTTAGATGCACCAATTAGTTCAATAGTTCATAAAAACCTTTCTTATCCAAACCATTTTTCTAATGTTGTTTTTCCTTTCAGCTCCTCAGCACCTTTTCGCATTTTTTCTAGAGCCTTTCTAACTCGGTTTTCTGAAAAGTCTCTTTCTCTGCAAATAAAATTTATTACGCCTTCTACATCTGGTTCTTTCCATTCTATCCTATAATTGTCTGTAACCTTCGGATGTAGAAAGATTTCCCTAATTCTTTGCGGCTCAACTGGAAACTCTGCATTTTTTATGTGCGGTAAGGCGTTCTCTAGGCTTCCATGCTCCTTTACCAGTTTTAGAGCTGTTTTTGGTCCCAAGCCTTTTATTCCTTCCGGGTTAAAGTCTGTGCCTATGAGTATGCCCACATCAATCAATTGCTCATAAGTTATTCCACATTCCTTTAGAACCTGTTCAAGCTCAACAATTTCCGGCACAACCTCAATGTAGACTTTTTTCCTTGGAAGTTTTCTTCGACCTGAAATTGTCACGTTTCTCACAAATCTTGGAGCACCAAAAAGAAGGCTGTCATAATCTTGACTTGCACAGTAATCTGCGTCTCCACGCTTTGCTAGATGTGCTGCTTGGGCTTCCCCCTCGCTTGGCGCTTGAACCCATGGAATCCCCATCAAATCCAAAAGTCGTTTGCTGTCTTCAGCCATGTAGTCCTTCAGACGAGAAGTCGCCTGTGCATACACACGGGCTTCTTCTATTCTTCCCTCTTTCACCGCTCGCTCATATTTCACTAGGGCTTCTTTTTTGGCTTTCACACGCCTTTTGATTTCAGTTTCCTTCAATGCTGGTGGGACTCCATCAAAAACATATATCGGCTTTATACCCATTTCCACAAGGTTGCTTGTCCTGTAAAGGAGACCGCTTAAATGGCTTGTCACTCTTCCGCTGCTGTCTTTCAATGGCGTACCGTCTGGCTGACGGATTATGGCTAAGAACTGGTACAAGGCGTTATAGGCATCTACAGCAATGGATTTTCCACCTAAATCCACAAGCCTGACCGTTGTTTTTGGAACTAAATCGCGGAGGTTTACGCCCATAATCTATACGCCCAAGTTAACAAACCTCGGTTAAGCAATAAAAGTTTTACATCACTCATGAAAAGTTTGCTTTCTTTCAGTTTTAAGGCTAGGATTAGGCTTGCTGAAACTTTATCTGAGTTGAACAGCTACGTAAAGGCAAGAATTATTCGCCAGTATGGACAGTTAATATCAAGGTGGAAGAATGAAGGAAAAAAGAGCTTCTGCAAAAGTAGGTTCGACTCCAACCGTTTACAATGAATTTTTGAAGTGCTTCTTAAAACTAGAATGCAATAACCCATCGGGTAGCCATAAGGATAGAGAAACATTTTACTTCATTAACAAGTTTGGCTGGGAAAAGAAGTATATTGTAGCTTCAAGCGGTAACGCAGGCATTTCTTTGGCTTACTGGATGAGAGAGAAGGCTGTTGTTTTAGT
>JACUTN010000031.1 GCA_014859805.1 Candidatus Bathyarchaeota archaeon | reverse complement strand
AATGTTTAATTAATGGCTTTGATGTATTGCTGTGCAGACGGAAGGTAACAAAAGTGAGTGAAGAAATTTCGAAGCTTCCACCTCAAATTCAAGAACGTTTACTAAGACTTCAGCAGCTACAACAAACACTCCAAACAATCTTGGCACAAAAACAGCAAGTAGAACTCGAACTAACCGAAATCGAACAAGCCCTAAGCGAATTACAAAAAATAGCAGACGACACAACCATATACAAAGCAATCGGCTCACTACTAGTAAAAGCCGAAAAAACAAAAGTAACCGCCGACTTGGACGAACGGAAAGAATTACTTAACGTGCGAGTTCAAGTTCTCGGAAAGCAAGAAGAACGCTTAAGAGGACAACTGAAGGATTTGCAGACTAAACTTCAAAAAGAATTAAGCCCCGTTTCTCCCTCGTAGCCTCAAAAACGTTTCTGGTGGAAAACTGTGGAAATAGGGATACCAGAGCTGAAAAGCGAACAAATTGAAGAACTCTGCTCAATTGTGGAAAAAACCGCCAGACAATACGTATTATCAAAGGTTTCTCCGAAAAGAATAGAAGCCTTAAACATATGTGTAGAAACTGAAGGAACAAAACCTGTAAGCCTCACGGTTGACGTTGACGTTTCGCTATCACCACTAATGAAAAAATTCAACGTGCAAAAGCTTGTTGACGAAGCAATAAAAGAAGCCTTCACCTCAGCTGAAAATTATTTAAGGGAACTGAAATGTCATTCCAAGAAATAACCAAAATCCTACATGAATCAAATGCTAAAGTTGCGGTTTTACTATGCCACCACAACGCTGACCCAGATGCTATCTGTTCAGCCTACGCCTTCAAAAGCCTACTAAAACATTTCAACCCCAATCTTGAAGTTGAGATTGGAGCACCTCACGGAATAAGCCGACTTTCAAAACATCTACTCAAACATTTACCTATAAAAGTGGAAACACGACCTAGCGTGGAAAATTCTGACGTGACAATTCTACTGGACACCAACACAATCCAACAACTAAACAATCTAGCTGAAAAAGTGAAAACCTCAAAAGCGCCAATCATAGTTATTGACCATCACGCACCCCACCCAGAAACACAACAGCTAGCAAAACTGTACATAACAAACGAAGAAGTCTCCTCAACATGCGAGATCGTCTACGACTTCTATAAGCAGACCGACGTTAAACTAGACGAAAACGAGGCAAAAGCACTGTTTTTAGGCATAGCCTTTGACACACGCCACTTCATCATAGCCAACTCATCCACACTGAAAAAAGTCGCAGAACTAGTTGACGCTGGAGTAAACGCTCAAGAGACCATGTCTCTGCTCTCACTCCCCATGGAATTTTCAGAACGAGTTGCAAGACTAAAAGCCTCCAGAAGAATCAAACTCGTTAGAATCAACGAATGGATCATTGCGTTTTCACACGTCAGCGCCTACCAAGCCTCAGCAGCGCGGGCAATAATCGAATTAGGCGCTCATGTCGCAGTTGTGGCTGGACAGAAAAATGAAAATCTAGAAATTAGTTTGCGTGCAGCCCGCGAATTTTACAAAAAAACTGGCATCCACCTTGGCAGAGATATAGCCAGACCGCTGGGCGAACATCTGCATGGCATGGGTGGTGGACATTCCACAGCAGCCGGAGTGAACGGAGCAGGAGACATTCAAACCGTCTTTAAGCGTTGTTTACGGCTTTTAAAGGAAAAGTTAACTAGAAATCAAGTAGCTACTCTTAAATGAGAAAATGAACCCGCTTACAAATAGGCAGGCACCAACAGCATGTCAATAATAGAAACAGAAAACCTCACATATACTTATCCCAGTGGAACAAAACCATCAATTAGAGACGTTTCCATAAAAATTGACAAAGGAGAATTCGTCCTAATCACAGGCCCAAGCGGATGTGGAAAAACAACACTCTGCCGATGCTTCAACGGATTAATCCCACACTTCTACCAAGGCGAACTAGAAGGCGAAATAACAGTCGCAGGACTCAGAATTTCCGAACAACCAATCTATGAAATGGCAAAACATGTAGGACTTGTTTTCCAAAATCCGGAAAACCAACTTTTCGCCCTGTCCGTAGAGAAGGACGTAGCCTTCGGACTTGAAAACCTTGGAGCCCCAAGAGAAGAAATGCGAAAGAGGGTGGACTGGGCACTTAACCTCACAGGAATATATGACCTAAGGGAAAGAGCGCCCCACGAACTTTCAGGCGGACAACAACAACGTGTAGCAATTGCGTCTGTTTTAGCCATGCAACCAGAAATAATAGTTCTAGACGAGCCAACATCCTTCCTCGACCCGTTGGGTGCAAAGAGAATATTTGAAGTCATTTACGATTTAAACAGAAAGCTCGGAATCACCGTAGTGCTTGTTGAACATAGACTTGACTTAACTGCAAGATACGCAAATCACATTGCCATAATGGACGATGGAAAGATCGTTCTCGACGGAGAACCCCGAGAAATTTTAAGCTCTGAACAAGCCCGCCTAATCGGAGTGGGAATTCCAAAGCCAACACGCCTCTACCAGATACTCCGGAAAGACAGAGTAAACCTCAGCAACACGGTCCCGTTGTCTTCAGATGAGATGGCAGCCATGCTAAGGGAGGCGCTCAAAAGCCAATGATTGAAGCCAAAAACGTTTACTTCACATATCCAAACGGTGTAGAAGCATTAAAAGGCGTATCCTTAACAATCAAAAACGGTGAGTTTGTAGCCATAATGGGAGAAAATGGCGCTGGAAAAACAACTCTAGTCAAACACTTTAACGGACTGTTAAAGCCGACTAAAGGAACCGTGCATATTGACGGGGTGAACACAACAAAAGTTAGCGTCGCAACCCTAGCCAGAAACGTTGGATTCGTCTTCCAAAACCCGGATCGCCAACTTTTCAGCGAAACAGTTGAGGAAGAAATAGCTTTTGCACTAAAGAATTTCGGATTTGAAGAGAAAATAATAAAGAGGCGAGTGACATGGGCTCTAAACCTTTTAGGCTTAACACAATATAGAGAAACCTCGCCCTTCATGCTCAGCGGCGGAGAAAGGAAACGTGTAGCATTAGCTTCAATTTTAGCGTGGAACCCAAAAATATTGATGTTAGATGAACCAACCATAGGGCAAGACTACAGACAAAAAGAGAACCTTCTTCAGTTCATCCTGCAAATGAAAGCTCAAAGAAAAACCATAATCATTGTTACGCACGATGTGGAGTTCGTGGCTGAATGCAGCCCAAGAGTTCTGTTAATGCGAGGAGGAAGAATAGTAGCTGATGGTGAAGCACGAAAAGTGCTTACAAACCCTGAAGTCTTAACCCAAGCGTCAATCGTGCCACCACAAATAACTCAAATTTTCCTACAACTATCCGATTTTCAACTTCCAAAGGAAGTCATCGACGTTTACGAGGCACGAGAAAAATTGCTCAATCTGTTGGAAGCGAAAGCAAAATGAGCGTTTTTGATGGACTTAAATTTCGAAGGGTCTACTCTCCCATTCACAATCTAGACCCAAGAATAAAATTTCTCTATGTTTGCGCAATTTTTGTGGCTGCAATAATCTTCTGGGAACTGCTGCCCTTAGCAATACTGTTTTTGATACAAGTTCCCTTCGTCATTTTGGCTGGTGTCCAACGTGAATGGGTTCGTTCCATGCGGGGAGCAGCATTCTTAGCAATAGTAATTTTCTTAACCAACTTCATCTTTTCGTTTATTGGCGCTGGTTACACAAATCCAGCCCATTATCTGGAATATGCCTCTGCCATGACCTTACGCTTCATAGTCCTTATTGAATCCTTCTCCGTTTTCTTCCTAACCACATCACCAGACCACCTAGGCTTAGCCCTAGAACAAACACGTATACCGTACGAGTTCTGTTTCGCCTTCACAACCGCAGTACGATTTGTCCCTGTTCTAGCCGAAGAAGCCCAAACAATTATGGATGCCCAGAAAGCGAGAGGTTTAGAGCTTGAACGCGGAAACTTTTTGAAACGAATTAGAAATTACATTCCAATTCTCATACCCCTAATTGTGAGTGCAATTCGCAGAAGCCTAGAATTGGCAGAAGCCATGGAATCCCGTGCATGGGGAGCAACCAAAAACCGCACAAACCTGTACGTGCTTAAAATGCACAGAGGCGACTTCGTTTTAATAGTCATCACCTTCTTAATCTTAGCAGTCGCAATCTACATCCACCTGTTCTTTAGAATTCCATCTCTGAATGAGCTTTTAGGAGGACTTTTTTGAACCGCAAGATTTTTACTATACGCGTTTGTGTATGGGTTTTTCGGAGCTTGAAAGAGGGAGAGCGAAAATGGGTTGGCCTGAAGAAGAGGATTATCTGGCTGGACAGCCTGCGGGCGAACGTGAACCCTTAACCCATCTTGGAAGCATTTTTGAGAATAATTGCTCGGTGTTTTTGGATGGTTTAATTGTTGAGATGATGCGTTGGTTAGGCTGGACCGAGGAGGATTTAAAGAGGAGACTTGCAACAATAGAGTAAGAATGTAACTGGAGCGTGCAAGATATTCGCGCAAAGTGGAAAAAGAAGAAGCAAAGGAAACTTAAAAGAAAAAGAAAGAAAAGACGGGAAAGATACAAATAAACAAAAAATTTCAGAAAAGGATTTACACTCAAGACAAATATAAAATAGTTGATGTTTCATTCTTGAATGAGGTGTGAGTGAAATCAAAAGCAACATCAGCCACATAGGATACGTTAACAGCATTAGAGACAACATTTTCAACATCAGAAAGAAAAAACTGCTACCACTATATGAAGACCTAAAATCAGCAAACTGCGTAGTCTGCGGAGGATCGGGCAGATCACTGTACTCCTTGAACGCTGCGATGAGCCAGATCGCAATGAGCCAGATAGGCTGGAGAAACAAGGTTGTTTTGACCCCGGACGACCCGGGCTTTCCTGGAAAAAACATGTACGATGCGGCACCCGAGCTTGAAAGACGATACAAAAAAACCCTGCTCTTGATAAACTCTGGCAGCGGCTTCTCTGATGACCCCCTAGCGATGGCGCAAGATTTAGCAAGATACGTTGAAAACAAAAAAACGTCAAGGTTTTCTATGGGACTTATAACCTCTAACTTAAACTCGCCACTAGCCAAGATAGTCCGCGAACACGGTCATGTAGTAAAGCTGAAAGGGCGAGGAAGATCGAAACCCTCTTTTGAATACAGCAAGATAGGCATCATGGGAGACATCTTCGAGCTAGGGAGCTTGCTTCTTCTGTCCATGATAACCGAGGCGATCTTCCGAAACCTACACGTAGACGGAGTGTTTCAACTTTGCGAAGAAGAATTCGCCAAGCTAGGGTCCATAATTGATTCAAATGTGCAATCAGAAACCTACACACACATCATTGATATACTGGAAAGAAGGACCAACGTGTTCCTAGGCGGAAAAGGCACAGCTAACGAAATCGTGAAGATGACAGGTGTAAGACTTTTCCACATTAAGGGTTTCTTGGGAGACAACGTGTATATAGCCAGAGGCGTGAACACTCCGCATCCGAGAGCTGGAGATCTCGAGATATTGGTGTCATTTTCTGGAGAAACTAGGCCTGTCATCATCTGGCGCGATGTCTTTAAAAAACTAAACGGAATCGTGTTCGCAATCACAGGAACAAAGAAGTCAACTCTAGCCGAAAAGTCAGACTTCCAAATAGCCATAGAAGAAGAAGTCAAGCCAGGTCAACCTAGGAGGTTTTACATGAGAGCAGCGTACGTTTTAAGTCCTCTCACAGTTAAATTGGCTGAAAGACTGGGGGAAAGAGGTCTGAAGCTGCCAGAATACTTGATCAGTTGGTATCACTCTGTTACACAATAAAACTAGAGCATGAGTTTTCTGAGCAGTTTCTTTGTGTGTAAAGCTGGCTGTTTTTGTGATGGTTAAGGTTAAGCATGATAAATATTAAAAGTGCATATAACTTATTAAGACTCACGATAGAGTATATCAAGGCTTCACAGCATACTCTAGGTGAAAGACAACCGCACAGAAACGGTGAAAACAAGTGCCTAAAACTTCCAAAACAGTGGAAAAGCCAGAATTTGGCATACTAATAAAAGAGGAAGGTAAGAAACCAGCTGTTTTCAGAGAAGTCTACCCCATACGAGAACCCTATGTATATGCGGCAATAGTCAAAGATCCGAAAACACAAAAAATAATGTACGAAATCATAGAGCCGACACTGCAAAAAGATGAGAAGGAACGGCTAAAGGAAATAAAGACGTTTTTAATTGACGAGCTGAATGTAAGCCTGAAAGAAATAGAAACCAAGGAGAAAGCAGAAAACTATCTGAAAGAAAAAACAAATGAAACAATTAAAAAATACCGCATAAAAGTTCCACCAGAGGCAATTGACAAACTCATATACTACATAATACGCGATTTCATAGGCTATGGAAAAATAGATGCGTTGATGAAGGATCATCTAATAGAGGATGTGTCGGCAGACGGCGTAAACATACCGCTTTATGTTTGGCACAGAATGTATGAGTCGCTGCCAACAAACATAGTATTTGAAGATGAGGCTGAACTAAACTCCTTCGTTATTCGAATGGCATATCTAGCAGGAAAAAACATCTCCATAGCATCCCCAATTTTAGACGCATCGCTCCCTGATGGAAGTCGTATACAACTGACCTACGGAAGTGAAGTCACCAGAAGAGGCTCAACATTCACAATTCGACGCTTCAAAGTTGACCCATTAACAATTTCAGATTTAATAGCATTCAACACCCTATCCTCAGAAATGGCAGCCTACTTATGGTACCTCATAGAAAACAGATCCTCAGTAATTGTGGCTGGCGGCGTTGCAGCTGGAAAAACAACCATGCTGAACTGCTTATCCATGTTCATAAAGCCTGAAATGAAAATAGTGAGCGTAGAAGACACGCATGAGCTTAACCTTCCCCATGAGAACTGGATACCATCAGTCGTTAGATTAGGCTTTGGACACGAAGACAAAAAGGGCGGAAGCATAACGCTGTTCGACTTGTTGAAGACTGCTGTTAGACAAAGACCAGACTACATTATTGTGGGCGAAGTCCGAGGAGAAGAAGCGTACACACTGTTTCAGGCAATGGCAACAGGTCATCTTGGAATGAGTACTCTTCATGCGGAATCTGTGGAAGCTGTAATAAACCGTTTGAAGTCTGAACCGATGAATATTCCGAAACCGCTCATAGCAATGATAGACGTTGTAATGGTTATAGCAAGAATAGAAAAGGAGGGAAAACCAGCGAGAAGAGCAACTACAACAACGGAAGTTTTGGAGCTTGACCAGAAAACGAAGAGCATTCCAACCGAAGAGGTTTTCAGCTGGAATCCAAGAGAAGACAAGTTTGTCTTTTCTGGCTACAGCAGCCTTCTAGAGAGACAAATGAAAAAGTTGGGTGTTACTAAAGGAAAAGTCAAACGTGAGTTAAATCGCAGAAAGATTGTTTTGGAATGGATGGTTCACAAGGGCATCCGCCGCCATACTGACGTTGCAGACGTGATACGAGAATATTATGCTAACCCGAAACGGGTTTACCAGAAAGCCAGAGTGGGACTAAAATGAAAAATAGAAAAATCCGACAAAGAGTCAAGAGATTTTTCAACAGCCTCAAAAGACTTAAACCAAAAGCATCACGAGAAACATTCAAATTTGCACTGAAAAAGCCACATTCCCTAGCTTACCAGCTTATCGGAGAAAAAACTGACCGCGTTCTGCCGCTTTTTGAGGACTTGGGCTTAAATCTGCAGAAGGCGGGGTTAAAGGTTAATTTTAAGGCTTACCTTAGCCTAACATTGTTTGCCACAAGTTTGATTTCAGTTACTGCATTAATATTTATTCCGTGCTTGCTTGCTTTCGTTTTTAACATACCGTTTTTTCCAGCAGTTTTGTTTGGTGTTAGCGGAGGCCTCTTCGCAGTTGCTTTTTCCATAATTGGATTTTACTTCTACCCAATTTACCGCGCCGACAAGCTCAAAAGAGAGGTAGAGGATGAGTTGCCGTTTACAACTGGTTACATGGCTATTCTTGCGAGTGCTGGTGTTTCTCCAGAAAAGATTTTCTATTCAATTTCAAATCTCAGCTTGCCTTTGACCGTTTCTGAAGAAGCTAAAAATATTGTCAGAGACGTAAATCTCTTCGGTTTGGACATAATATCTGCTTTGGAAAAGACTTCGAAACGAACTCCTTCTGAAAGGTTTCGTGAAATGCTGGAAGGCTTCATCTCAACAATACATTCAGGCGGAAATCTGGCGGCTTATCTACGTGAAAAGTCTGGGCAGTACATGAACCTGAAGAGAATAAGCCTACACAAGTTTTCGGACACCTTGTCTGTTTTGTCAGAGTTCTATGTGTCTCTGCTTATCACAGGACCTTTGCTTATGGTCATCATGCTTGCGGTTATGGCTATGCTTGGCGGGGGAAACCTAGGCGGGCTGGGTCCAGACCTTCTGCTTAACCTGCTCACTTATCTTGGAATCCCGCTGGGCTCTGTAATATTTCTGATAATTTTGGATGCTGTTTCGCCTAAATGGTAATGAAAAATGCCGAAAATAGAGAAGCACGTGAAAAAAATTGCGTGGATTTCCTCGGTTTCCTTAGCCGCAGCTATAATCTTATTGGGCTATTTCACTTTTTGGGGAAGCCCAGCATTCGACGAGTTCGTTCTCTTCGCTGTCATTGTTGCCATTTTCCCTCCAACAATCCTAAACTACGTGGATTATAGATGGAGAAAAGCAGTAAACGAACACTTGCCAGACCTTTTTAGAAGTATAGTTCAAGCCCAAGAGACTGGTATGACTCTTCCCCAAGCCTTGGAGGAAGCTTCTAAAAGAGATTACGGCCCACTTACGGCTGAATTGAAAAAAATGACTTCACAGATTTCTTGGGGAATGACTTTTGAAGAGGCGCTCCTAGCTTTGGAAGGACGCGTTAACACGGTGCTCATGCAGAGAACCGTGCCGATGATAATTGAGGCAAGCCGTTCAGGAGGGCATGTGGAAAGGGTTTTTGACCCAATGGGTAAGTTTATACAGACAACGCTTCTGCTTGATAAGGAACGGCAAAATCAGACAAGACCATACATTGCAATAATTTACGTGGCTTTCTTCGTATTCTTGTTCACAATAATACTGCTTTTCAAGTCGTTCTTCGCCAGCATAGAAGGCTTGCCAATACTTGGGTCAGCGGTGATGGCGCCTGAAGGAATGCAACGAATGTTCTTTCACATGACAGCGATTCAAGCCTTCTTTGGAGGAGTTGTTGCTGGAAAAATGGGGGAAGGAACCATAAACGCTGGACTAAAACACAGCTTAATCCTCATGTTCTGCGGATACATAGCTCTAAAACTTTTCTTGTGAGGTAGAGAAAATGGCGAAAAAGCTCAAGAGATTTTTTTGGGATAAGCGGGCTATAACTCCTGTGTTAAGCAACCTTTTGCTCACGGTTGTGGCTGTTGCCGCAATGTCAATTGCTACAACCGCTACTTATGTGATTACCACTAATCTGAAGGAAACCATGAGCGAACGCATTATTGTAGAGGATTTATGGTTTAACCCTTCAACTGGAAACATAAACGTCTATCTTCGTAATGTTGGAAAGGTTGCTGTTCACGTTTCCGCCGTCTACGTCAACCACACCTCTCAGTCTTTCACTTCACCTTTCAATTTAGAACTAAATGAGCATGACTGGCTCAACATTTCATACAGTTGGTCTTCAGGCAATCTATACTACGTAGATATTGTTACAACTAGGGGGACTCATGTTGGAGGCTATTATAAAGCGCCTTAAACGCGA
>JACUTN010000030.1 GCA_014859805.1 Candidatus Bathyarchaeota archaeon | reverse complement strand
AGGAAATGACGAAAAGTTGCTCAAGCTTCTAGGCGAAAAAGAACAGGCAACGGTTGAGGAGTTAAGCCCAGAGCTGCAGGCAACCGTTCAAATCTTGAAAAGAAGAAAACTTTTGGAAATTGAGGAGAAAACAACAAGAACAATCGAGATAACAAAGGCAGGCTGGATCGCAATAAAAAGAGGAATCAAAGTTACTACTGAGGTAACCCAACTCACACCGGAACTCATAATCAGCGGGAAATGGCGAAAAGTAAAACTTCAAAAATACAACGTAAAAGCTTCTGTAGCAAAAACTTGGCCAGGCAAAAAACATCCTTACCTGCAATTCCTTGACGAGGTGAAGGAAAAACTTGTCACATTGGGCTTCAAAGAGATGAAGGGTCCCACTGTTGAGCTGTCATTTTTCAACTTCGACGCTCTTTACACCCCTCAAGATCATCCAGCACGAGAAATCTTCGGTATATACTTCGTTAAACACCCGAAATACGGCATTTTAAACGCCTACAAGCATGTTGCGGGCGAAGTCAAAAAGACACATGAAGATGGGTGGAAAACTGGTTCAACAGGATGGGGATACAAATACTCTATCAAAGAAGCTAGACGTTTGATTTTGCGTGGACATGGAACATGTCAAAGTGTTAGAACGCTCTTGAGCAAGGACTTAGACGTACCGGGCAGGTACTTCTCAATAGTGCGCTGTTACAGACCGGAAGTATTGGACAAGACTCACCTGACAGAGTTCAATCAGATTGAAGGAATAGTAGTTGACGAGAACTTAACGCTTCGCGATCTTTTAGGAGTTTTAGAAAAATTCGCCATTGAAATAGCTGGAGCAGACGAGGTTAAATTCAGACCAGATTACTTCCCCTTCACAGAACCAAGCGTCGAGCTCAGCGCCTACAAGAAAGGTTACGGCTGGATTGAATTCGGAGGCTCAGGAATCTTCAGACCGGAAGTAACAATGCCTTTGGGCATCAAGTTGCCCGTTATTGCTTGGGGTTTGGGAATAGACCGTTTGTTCATGCTGAAGGCTGGTATCGACGACATTCGCTATATTTTCTCGCAAGACTTGGACTGGATAAGGAGAAAGGGAGTGATTTAATGCCTACAATAGAGATTGATTATGCAGATTTCGAAAAAATTCTTGGTATAAAACTGCACAAGGACGTGGAGAAACTCAACGACATCCTAGCCTTTGTTAAGGGCGAAGTGAAGCTGTTCGATGAGGAAGAAGGCACAATAAGCGTTGAGATTAAAGACACAAATCGTCCGGACATATGGAACATTGAAGGCTTGGCTAGGACCTTACGCGGTTTCCTAGGCTTTGAAAAGGGTGTAAGACAATATACTGTCGGCAAACCGTTAGCAGAGGTCAACGTTGACCCGAGACTCAAGAACATCCGACCTTACATAGGTTGCTCAATAGTCAAAAACGTTAAACTAACTGACACCATAATCCGCGGGTTCATGCATCTGCAAGACAAACTTGACCAATCATATGGAAGGAACAGGCAGCGAACATCTATCGGCATGTATGACTTCAGCCTCATAACTCCTCCTCTTCACTACACTGTTGCAAAACCAACCGAAATCAGTTTTACGCCTCTGGGATTCGAGGAAGAAATGAATTTGAAGGAGATTCTAGAGCGGCATCCAAAGGGGATAGAGTATGGTCACATCGTAAGCAAATATTCCTTTTATCCAATACTGTTGGATTCAGAGAAAAATGTGCTTTCATTTCCACCAATCATAAACTCAAACGATCTGGGTAGGGTGACAGAAAAAACAAGACACGTTCTTGTTGAGGTAACGGGTGTGATGCATGAAATAGTGCTTAACACCTTAAAAATGGTCACCTTATCCTTGATTGACCGCGGCGGAAAAGCCTATTCAACTACAATCCATTACCCACATGAAAATCTGAAGGTTACAACGCCTAAACTTGAAACGCGGCTCATGAACTTGGAGGTAAAATATGTAAACACCATCTTAGGTTTGCGGTTAACAGCCAAGCGAATTGCTGAACTATTGGGTAAAGCAGGGTTCGGTGTTGAAAAACTTGGGAAGACTGAGATGACCGTGCAAGTTCCATGTTACAGGATCGACGTGATGCATCCAATAGACCTAGTGGAAGACGTAGCAACAGCATATGGATACAATAACATCAAACCATTATGGCGTAAGCTGCCAACCGCGGGCGGCGCAAGACCCGAACAAAACCTGTTTAATGTTGCAAGAGAGCTGATGGTGGGATTGGGATTCCAAGAAGTTCTCACCTTTACGCTGACAAATCAGGAAAATCTGTTCAAGAAAATGAACTGCAGAAAAGAGAGGATAGTTGAAATCGCTAACCCAAAGGTTCAAACCTTAACGTGTCTCAGAAATCGGCTTCTCCCAAGTCTAATGGAGTTTCTAAGCAACAATCTCCATGTTGAGTATCCGCAAAAACTCTTTGAGTTAGGCACGGTCACGCTTTTGGATGAGAGAAATGAGACAAAAACGAAGGATGAGGAAAAGCTTGCCGCTGTTATTGTTCATGCAAACGCTGGTTTCAGCGAAGTCAAATCAGCTTTGGACGCTTTCTTCATGAATTTTGGTTTGGAATGGCAGATAAAAGAAGCGAAACATCAAAGCTTCATTGATGGACGAGTAGGCGCAGTAGTTGTTAACGGAAGAAATGTTGGAGTTGTAGGGGAGATTCATCCAAAAGTTTTGGAGGCGTGGAAGCTTGAAAACCCTGCAGCAGCCTTCGAACTAAACCTGAGCAAAATAGTGAAGATGAGAATGGAATAGGAACATTTATCTTCTTTATGATACCACATTTGTTTAGCGATGACATAAGAGCTTTTCAATCCCACCGGAATCCTCGAAAGAGGGCTTCATGTAGACGGACCCAACAGAAAGGGCAAGCTTCATGCTTGCTTTGTTATGATGGCGGGTTTACCCAATCATGGGACACGGTGGGCGCGGGCAAAAATCCCACGCTGAGAGTCCTTAACATAGAGGAGCGTACCGCTCTACAATGAAGTTAAGAGATAGGTTACGCGGGAGACAAACGCCCGCGAAAACAACTTTTAAGTTAAGGCGTCTTAGTGCACGAAAATCAAGGCAGGCTGGTTACTCAATCACCTGACGGAGCCAGCCGAATACTTTGCGTTGCGAAGCACCGTAATTGACTACGGTTATACACCGATTCTGCTGATTGCTTGAATGTTTTGGGAAGCAAGTCAGACAGTTTGGGCAGACGTAAAATTGCGAGGCTGATTTAGTTTTTGGAGTATTCTCAGGATTTCGTCGAGGCTTTTGATGTTGTATTCTCCACATCCACATTTAAAGCCAATTGTCACTAGGCCAATTTTCTTTGCGCCTTCTAGCTCGTCGCAGGCGTCACCGATGAAGAGTGTTTCTTTTGGCTTGACACAGAATTTTTTCAAGGGTGCGTAGAATGCTTTTTTGCTTGGTTTGCAGGTGCCTAGGTCGTGTGAGGTGAAGATTTCGTTGAAGAATTCGTGGTTTACGCCTACTATTTTCATTTTTTCTATTTTTTCTTGTTTGCTTTCTATTGTGTCGGTTAGAACGGCTAGAATGTATTTTTTCTTTAGCTTCTTTAGTAGTTTGTTGATTCCGAGTGTTTTTTGGAATTTTCCCCATATTTCTTTTTTGTCCACTTCGGCCCATTCGTCTGCTAGGGTTTTGGATAGACCGATGCCTTCTAACCATTTTTCGTGGGCTTCTCTTAGGGTTATTTTTCCGATGGTCACGAGTTTTTCGATTTCGGACCAGACTTTGTTGCTTTTGTTGAGGTCGTTTACGCCGTGTTTTCTGAGGAATTTTCTTATGGCTTTGTCTACTATTTTCTGGCTTCCTGTGTAGAGTACGCCCCCTGCGTCGAAAACTATGAGTTTTATCATGCTCGTCTTTAACGTTTAATTTAAGATAATTGTTTTTCTGGGATGCTCTCTTTTGAGTGTGCTATCTTGGCGTCCTTCTGTAATGACCTTTTACATGGACCGACTTTCGTTTTCCACCAGGTTTCTTCCGTTTATATGGTCGCACTCTCGGCGTTCTTATCACCTAACATACGCTAGACAGGTGGTGCATAGAAAAACATTGTGAAGTCATGATTCATATCTGAACCTCGCTACACCATATTGTTTGCCGGTCTTTAGGAAGCCTTGGTCCATGTGTGTGAACATTTTGTACACTTGAAATGCTCTATTGTTCTTTCTCTCCTGACACCTGCATGTTCACCGGAGACTACGGAAAACCAATGGAATGCTTCTTTGTATCCGCATTTCGGGCATTCTTGAGAAACTTTAACATATTTGTCTTTTGAACTATCGACTACGTAAACCAAACTGGGATGCTCTATTTTCTTCACTTTCTTCGACTGCATTCCAGCATTCGCATGAATCATATTTCCACACTTTCGGCATAAAAATCCATTCTTTATCTTCTTCATATGGGAACCACACTTATTGCAGAACTTCATGTCGGGTCACATAGTACTAAGTATCTTGATACCCAAATCTTTTTTGTCGGATTACACAGCGAAAACCCTCGGCTTTCTAAGTTTATAAATTTCTAGCTAGCGCGCGCTCGCTGATTGAGCACTTTCTCTGCCCACATTTTTTTCTTTGACTAGCATCCACATTGTTCAGTGTCAATTCGTATAGCTCTATTCCGTCTTCTGGAAATAATAAGCCATACTTCGGACTTAAAATAGCTACAACATCATAATTCTTAACAGCATAAGAGCGCGCGCTAGGCTGTTTAGAAATTATTGTTTGTCTTGCGCGCGATTTAAGCTTTTAAACAACAGAGAAAAGGGGGAAGTTTAAATTGTGAAGTAGTGGCCTTCTGCGATGATGATGAAGTCTCTTGTGTCCTTCGTGTTTTGTGGAAGCGTGAACTTTAGTGTGATTTGTTCGCCTGGTAGGAGTTCAGTGTATATGTTGTCGCTGTGCATTAGCATTTCTTTTACGTCGCCACATTTAGAGTGAATTGCTGAAGCCATGTTGGCGTATCGAACTTCAAACTCCCCCTGCTTGCTAGTGTCTAGGCCTACGTAGTCTATTTTGTCGTTTGAGACGAAGCAGAGCCTAACTTTTAAGTTTCCTTCCGCATCTGGCAAATAGTCTGTCATGTTTATTATGTCCGTTGCCCAGTAGGTTCTTGTGTGGAAAACGGCTGCGGTATCCCATTCTCCTGTTGCGTTGAGAGCTTGAACGTAAACTGGAGACTTTAACCATGGATGACGCAAAGGGTAATCCTCTCTCACTATAAGTTTAACTCCATTAGAAACGTCAGTGGAGGCAAAGGTTAGGGTTACGTAGCTTCCGTTGTAGCCTTGATAGTAGTTTCCGTCAACAGAGCTTAACAGAGATAGTACGTCAATACCATCGTCATCCACAGCGGATACAGGCGGCACAGGATTGCTGTAGGTTAGGATTTCACCGTAAGGCGTAACCGCTACGTTTACGTCGGGTGGATGGTCTACTGCTAAAAGCCTAACTTGGTCAAGATATGAATGCTCGTTTTCAAACTCTGAGATTATCAGAGAATATTTTCCCTTATCTACGACAAAAGGCTTCTGAAGCTTGTAATAGTCCGTCACATCCACTCCACCCGAATATTCTGCTGCTGGCAAAATGTTGTTGTCTAACACGTATTGGGTTCCGTTCCAAGTCGACACATATGGGCATGCACCTCCACCCCCACCATATATGTACAAGTAGATAGGGTTTGTCCAGAATGGCGGTATGACAGCTGGATTGTACAAGTCCACACCCGCCCAAATCTTGAGACCGTAGTCTGGCTCTGGCCACACATCATGGTCTTGCTTCCAACGGAAACAGTTAAAACAATACTGCCTAACAGGGCTTTCACTTCCCAAATAGGCGTCGTTGTGCCACCACGAATAAGCAAAAGTATCGTCGTACTCTGCATCTTGGAAGTCTACCCCTGAGATTGAACCAAACGCACTCGCCATATTAATCAACATAATTGCCATGCCAGCGGGTTCGCATGCCAAACCTACAGCGTACTCCAGTGGGACGAGAGCCAATTCTATACGTTCTAACGGGTCGGAAGCTGCAGCAGTTGTTTGAGTTAGGTAGTGACCTTGAGAATGTTCTGGTTCTTCATGCACAAGACGTATTTTTGTGTGGTCCTGGTTAGAGCCTATTTTTTTGAGCTGGATAGATACGTCTGTTGCGTATTGGGGTTGATAGCCGGGGTCTGCAATGGCTTTGACGTAGACCACCACCCTGAAGTATACGAAGTCCAGCGGCAAAAAATCGTCCCAATGGTACCTACCAATAGATACCACTAGCTCAACTATAGTAGTGCAATGACCATTCGCACCTACAACCTCGGTTGTAGTTGATACGTTTATGGGAGAGTCGTAAATGATATAGTCATGCCAATTCACCGACCAAGTGTTGCTGCTCGCTTTCACGGGCTGAACCATACCGAACGCTAACGGCAGAAGCAGAAGGGCTACGCAGACCATGGCAAGCTTTCTTTTCATCACTGCTTATCAGCCTCGTTCTTCTTTCTGCTGTTCCTCAGTTTAACTGCTACAGCGGCTACGATGACGGCGCCTATTGGAATGGCTGCCAGCCACGGGAATGACTGCTGCGGCGGCTTCTCCATCTCCCACATGTTCGTATCCTCAATCTCCAGCCAATACGTTGATGAACACTCCTCGCCCTCCGCGCCCTCCTCGAGTATGGGTATGTAACATTTTTGTACTTTCGACTCCAGCAGGAAGCCGGTGCACTTGTCCCAATATCGTTCAAGGGTACCATTTATAAAGTATGGCGCAAAATCATCCTTCAGAAGCCTCGAGTACTTCAGCTGGTTCACTTCCCTTGTAACTCCGCCGTAGCTTCTATAATCCGTATCGTTCAGCGTGACGTCAACGTATTCAATCTCATTATTAACATAGACGGGAGTTCTACCTATCTTATCTCCAGGCCCTAGGTTTGCAGCAATAACGTAAGAAAACATCGTGCCGGATTGTAAATCCTGTGAAGAATTTCTAACCCGCTCGCTTCCATCAGCATCATGTATGATCTCGCGGATCGTCACTGTTGTGCCAGAAACCTCTAACACTTCAACCTTAACCCACACAGCATCAGAATAGTCCCAGGCAAAGCTTAAGCCGAGCCTTGTGACTTTATATTTCACCCAGTCGCCATGCTTAACCCCAATCACGTCGGCTTCAGCGTTTCCACCGCACACCAAGCAAGACATCGATGTCATCAGCAACAATAGCAATGCGACAGACAACGCTTTCTTCATTTTTCTTTTCTCCTTTCATTTTTCGCTTTTTGTTCTCTTTCTGCCCTAAACTATGTTTTAACATTGATTTAAGGTTTTCTGGAATGAACTGAAAGCTTTTAAAAACAGAAAAAAGAGGGAATTTTGAAGCGTTTCTTCCCTTGCGTTCAAGCTCTTCCCTCGCCCCAGCCTCAGCCTTCTCTTCCTCGGTTCTTGCCAGCTGCAAACGCGTTTCAAAATAACTAATCAACGATTCATTCATACGCTTCATCCGTAACTCAACGTTGCGGATGCGCTCATAATAATCGCTGCAGACAATAATGTAGCCCTTAAGCGCTGTTAAAATCAGTCTTATGCGTTTAACGTCCTGCGGTGTGTAGCCAGGCTCGTTCAGCCGTTTTACGCAGCCAAGCCACATTTTAAGGGCTTCTTCTGGGCTAATCAGTTCCTTAGCCATTTTGATGGGCCGTGTTGTTGTTGTGGGTTTTGTAGTAACTTTTTTCGCTTTCGGTTTCGCGAACAGTTTTCGGCGGCTCCAATCCCAAGCGTCGTATCTTTAGCCTTATAGCTTCTGGGCTGCGGTGAAAAACCTTGCAGATCTCTTCGATAGGCTTGCCTTGTTCAACCATGCTTCTAAGCGCGTTTTCCTCTTCATGTGACCAGTAAGGCATGGGTTTGTATCTCCAAAAAAGGTGTACACAAATCAACCTATTAAAGTTACTTTTCATGGTCAACAACAACAAACATATTTGGAGCCTAATAACGCAGCTATGTTGAAAACGACCTTTTTCCAAAAATAAAATAGATAGGCAAAAATTGCGAAAAGAGTTTGACGGTAAAACCTTTTCATGGTTAGCATATCCTCACTTAATGGGATAGCTGCGGTTGTTGGTTTGCGTTTCCCAAGTTTTATGACTAACAACAACTCCCAACCTCTGAAGCTTTCTGTCCTGGTTTAGAAGTAGTAGTCTTTAAGCGCCATAGGGGGATTACTACTTCTGGAAATCAGTTGCGAAAGGCTTGGCGTGCGTGTTGTTGTTGAAAACCGTAGGGAAAAACAACAACTTCTGAAAGTAGGAGATATCCCCTACCCTTTTCAACATTCCACGATTATGAACAACCAGAACTAGCATGTTAAGAGTGTGCTTCGCAGCTTTCATTTCTGAAAAAACGTTGTTTTCAACATAGAGATGCTAGGATCAAAATATGATGGAATAGTATTGACAGCATGCGCTCTAGGCTGTTTAGAAATTAATTTGTTGTTTGGGCCATGTTATGTTAGGAAGAAGCTTTGAGTATTAAACAAGCGCTGGATTCGCTGAACTTAGGTTCTATTCGTATGTTCTTGATGTCTCTTTATCATAGAGAAGGGGCTGGCAGGAAACCTTATCCTCCTGTTTCCATGTTGAAGGCTCAACTGCTGAAGCATCTGCGGCGTGTTCCAAGCGACCGCAGACTAGCATTGTTGCTGAAGAGGAATAGGCGGATGGCTAGAGCATGTGGGTTCAAACGGAAGACACCCAGTCACGGCTTGTTCACCCAGTTTAGACATAGGCTTGGCAAGGATGGGTACGAGAAGGTGTTCTCCATGCTGCTGAAACAGCTGTTGAAGGACGGCGTGGTTGAAGGCGAAGTCGTCGCCTTGGATAGCACAGCGGTCAAAGCCTACAGTCAGAGAAGCCTAGACAACAAAACAGGAAAAAGCGATCATGACGCTCGCGTTGGAAGGGGGAGAAGAGGCTTCATACTTGGCTATAAGGTGCACACGGCATGCTGCACAAGCTCTGAACTGCCCTTGGCATTCACAGTTCAGCCTTGCAACGTAAACGAGAAGTTATGCTTTAAGCCGTTGCTGGAGAAGCTGAAGGGTCAAGGCGTATGCGTCAAAACTGTTGTGGCTGACGCTCAATACGACTCGGCAAAGGTTAGGGAAACGGTAAGGGAGTTTGGCGCTGAACCAGTCATACCTTACAGGAAAAGCTCCAAGGTTAGAAACGCCTTAAAGGTTGGAAAAGACTTTGTTGTTCACGGGGTAAGGCGTCTAGTCAACATCTTCAGAAAGCGAGTTAGTATAGAAAGGGTGTTTAGCAGAGCCAAAGAATGGCTTCTCCTAGACCACCTGAGGGTTAGAGGCTTAGAACAGGCTTTCATACACGCATGCCTAAGCTTCTCAGCCATGCTCACCATAGCCTTAACAGCTGTTAAACAACGTCAACCCCGCCTCATAAGAAGCATCAAACACTACACAACCCAATAAGCGTGAAGAAGAGACGTTAAAAAAACACAAAGATAGAGTTGATCATCAACGAAAAACCGAGAAAAAGGCAGAAGACAACTCAAAACTCTACTTTTCAGACAGAAACACCCCGTCAACAGGAAAAAACAAGCAGAAGAACCCAAAAAAACAGCAACCACAAAACCCGCAAACTAATTTCTAAACAGCCTAGCGCGCTTTGTGTCACAAGTCACCCTCATCATTAATCCGTCATAATTTGTTGTTGTAGACCCCCTCCCCCTATCAACAACAACACTCACACCAG
>JACUTN010000029.1 GCA_014859805.1 Candidatus Bathyarchaeota archaeon | reverse complement strand
AAAATTCATGGGTTTACAAAAAACCTCGTTGTTGTGGACGCAGCAAAATTGGCTAAAGAAGCTGGAAGCGTTCTAACGCGAAATGTTGTTTTGATTGGCGGCTTAGCGGCTACTGGAAAAATGCCAGTTAACATTGAAAGCTTAAAGGAAGCAATACGAGAACTTGTTCCAGCTAAGTATTTGGAAATGAACATGAAAGCGTTTGAACTCGGCTACGAACATGTTCAAAAGAAAACTAAACTCGGAGTTTTTTAGCGGTTGAATTTTCTTTTTCGTTTTTTAGAATTGCCGCCAGTAAGTTTTTGAATATTTTCATGTCAGAAGCATTCACTATTGGAATTTGAAGACTCTTGTCAACCTCAAACATCCTCTCATATTTTGGAAACTCCGCATAGCAAACGTGACTTATCGGAAACTCCTTATTTTTAACTTCGTATTCAAAGGACTTATCATAAACTTCCAAGCATAACAGGTAACCGTCCACCCAGTGAAGCCTGCTCATTCCATAGGTTGCAGCGCACCACGCTAGGTCCTTAACTGAACGTTTATCCAAGCCCAAGACACTAATCTTTCGAGTGGGAACGATTTCTACATCCATGTCTTTCACCCTCTGAAGGGAGTGGTTAGCACTTCTTTAGCCTTATGGCTTATTTTCGGTCCAAGTCCGTGCACAGTTTTAGGCCAGTCATCAACGTTTATTAGGGCATTCAACGGGGTTTGATAGGACTTAAGAATCGCCGTGGCTTTTTCTCTTCCAATGTTTGGCAAACTGGACACAAAAAATATTTGAGCATCAGATGTGGTCTCAACTTTTTTTATGGGATGAATTGTTGGAGTTCTCTTTTCCACTATTTGCTCTTGACGTGCAGCTACGTAAAGGAAATCAATGGTTTCCTTGTAGGATGTTGTGCTTATCATGGCTATTCCATTTTTCGCCAGGTTGAACATTGCTCCCCAAACGGATGCTGGCTTGATTCTGCTGAACTTGTAGATTATTGGCAGATAGCCTTCTAAGAGAATTAACGCTTTCGGATAGACTTCTTTCAGCTTGAATAGTTGGTCAAAGAGGTAGCGATGTGTAAGTGTATAAACAAAGTCTCGAACTGTCTTTCTCTCTACTGCACAAACATCGGATAATATGTAGTCACCTTTCTGTAACGCTTTAATCTCAACAGTGACGCCTCTTTCCCGTAGTCCTTTTACGATTTTTGCAGCCGTATTCGCCTCACGACTGTCAACGATAATCGTTGGCTCTTGTTCATCGCCTTTCTTTTCCTTCAAATATGGAACTAAAGTTTCAGTACCAGACATAACCTCAACTCTCAAATTGCCTATGACTATGAGAAACTATCTGCTTGTTGCTGATAAAACTTGAGCATAGGATAACTAGGCTTTAAAGAAGTGGTGATATAAGCATAAAAAGGGTGAAAGTGAAAATTATGGTTCTTTTTTCGTTATTTCTTTCACGACGCCAGCAGCTACTGTTGTGCCCATGTCTCTTATTGCGAATCTGCCAAGCTCTGGAAATTCAGTGTATGCTTCAATTGCTATTGGCTGCAAAGGTTCGATCCTTACTATGGCTGCGTCTCCAGTTTTCAGAAAGTCTGGTTTTTCCTGTACGACCTGTCCTGAACGCGGGTCAATTTTCTTCAGTAATTCGGTGAATCTACATGCTACTTGTCCAGTGTGGTAGTGGAACACTGGCGTGTATCCTGCGGCTATTGCTGTTGGGTGATAGATTACGATTATTTGTCCTATGAACTCCTTCGCAACTGTTGGCACGTTTGAAACGTGTCCGCAAACGTCTCCGCGACGTATGTCTGCTCTTGCTATGCCTCTAACGTTGAATCCTATGTTGTCGCCTGGTTCAGCCTTTGGGATTCTTGTATGGTGCATTTCCAACGACTTCACTTCACCCTTCTTGTTTGCTGGCATGAATATGACTTGATCTCCTTCTTTGAGTACTCCTGTCTCAACCCTGCCCACTGGAACTGTGCCCACGCCTGTGATGGTGTAGATGTCTTGAACTGGAACGCGTAGAGGCTTATTCATGGGTTTGGGAGGTACCTCAAATGTGTCTAAGGACTCAATCAATGTTGGTCCCTTATACCATGGCAATTTTTCGCTTTTTTTCACTAGGTTGTCGCCAGTCCATCCTGAAGTAGGCACGAACGGGATTTTTTCAACTTTGAAGCCTACCATTTTGAGCATTCTGCTTACTTCGTTTTTGATTTCGTTGTATCTCTCTTCGCCCCAGTTGACTGATGCGTCATCCATTTTGTTGACTGCCACGACCATTTGGTTTACGCCTAGAGTGAAAGCTAAGAATGCGTGTTCTCTTGTTTGGCCTCCTGCCCCTATGCCAGCTTCGAATTCTCCTCTTTTGGCTGAAACGAAGAGTATGGCGCCGTCTCCTTGGCTTGCGCCGGTTATCATGTTTTTAACGAAGTCTCTGTGTCCCGGTGCGTCTATGACTGTAAAGTAATATTTTTTGGTTTCAAATTTTAGGAATCGGAGGTCAATTGTTAAGCCTCTTTCTCTTTCTTCTTTTAGGTTGTCGAGAACCCATGCGAACTTGAAGGTTTCTTTGCCTAGTTTTTCTGCTTCTTCCTCGAAGGCTTTTATTGTTCTTTCTTCAACGGCTCCTGCTAAGTATAACATGTGGCCTGTTGTTGTTGATTTTCCATGGTCCACGTGTCCCATAATCACTAGATTTAAGTGGGGTTTTCCTGTTTTGCTCATTTCTTTTTTCTCCTTACTTTTTTCAAGTTACATCTGTTTTAGTGAATTCAGTTTACACAACTGTTCATTCAATTATTTTAAGTTTATTATAGGTACTTCTGCGTTTATGACAGTACTGTTTTTCAGCGAAATCCTTTTGGACGTCTAAAGAGCATAGGCCCATGGTTTGTTTGTCGTGTGCCGTCTTTCCAGCAGCGGCGTGAGCCACAACTCGGGGCATCTGTAGGAGTCTAAATCCATATTCTGCGTTAATAATTATTATATTTAGCAATCTAGTGCATCGTAATACACTAGAAACACTCGTGTCCCAACTGAAAGAGGCACAATGAAAAAGCTTACCATTGAACCTCTTCAGTAAGCAAGCATTCACCCCTATCTTTTTGTCGGACGAACAAAAACTTTTCACACGCGACAAATCTACAACCATAAGCAAAAAAATAGACGGCAGGAGTGTGAAAAAAGATAGGGGGACCGGTCACTATTGCAACCGAAAATATCCGAAAACCGCTTCAATTCAACCTATTTATAGAGAGGGGTTTCAGTCTCCGCAGAGCAAGACAGCTCAACCGCCAATTTTTGCCCTAATCCTCGGAAGAAAATCCTTCTCCATCTGAACAACCCCAAAAGTTGAAATCCTATATTTCCCATCCTTAGTCTTCACTGCAATCTCTCTCTTAACAAGCTCACCCAACCGCGTACTCACAATCTTTGAACTCTTCCCCAACCTAGCCTGCAACTCTTCCTTCGAAACAACATCACTCTCCACCAACCCCAACTTACAACCTACGTAACCAGCCAGAAGCAACAAAGCCAACGTTTCATTATCCGTCAGCCTACTCCTAGAAACCAGCAAATGCGGACCCTCCTCAGCAAAAGCAACTATACCTTCACAAGCTTTCACAAGGTTCTGCAAATCTACTGTTAAGACTAACTTCTTTGAAACCTCAAAAGTTGGAATGAACTCGCTGAAAAACCTGTTTACACTCACCCAAACATCATCAACTCGACCAGAAAAAGTTTCTTCAACATCTCTATACTTAACTTGAACTGTGATCCTGTCCTCTCCCCGACTCAACTCATTTTACCCCTAAGCCTAGCCAAAACCTCATCCTCAATCCACCTTTCCCCCTGCACCGTCAACTTAAACTCAGGCCTGCTTGGATCCGGCTTAAAAACCTGACCTCTCTTAGTCATCTCATTAAGCCTAGCCGGAACCATACTTCTTATCCCACTTGACTCCAAAAGCCTCTTTACATGCGCCGACGTGTTTTTCCTACCCTCAGAAGCATACAAAATCAAGCCCACAGCCTCGTAATGCGTAAGCCTCTCACCAGTTACCAGAACAGGGCCTTCAGTAGTGAATTCAATCACACCCTTCAACTGAATCGCCGCGGTCGGCACGAACTTTGTTGAAACGAGATCTGAAGTTTTTTCCATGAAATTCTCCGGAAAATTCTCAAGCATTTTGAGTATTTCCTCTGGGTTTTCTCCTTCAACAACAATTTCACCGAAAGACGTCTTTATTCTAGCCTTAACCTTTCCCATTTCACCTTCCCCCTTTCAAGCCAAAACTTCTTCCTCAGCAAGAATATAAACACAACCAGCATCGGTCTTCCAACGCCTAACCTTCCCCTTCCTCACAAGCCCCAACAAAACCCCAGACAAAGTACGCCCCGGATAACGCAACCCATTAGCCTTCAAAGCCCCCTTCAACTCACCAACAGTACGCGGACGCCACTTCCCCCAATCAGTCTCAAGAACCTTCAACACCGCCTCACCACAACTCTTAACACGAAAAACCTTAGGAAACTTCTCAACAGCAGCCTTTTCTTTCGCACCCGCCGTCTTAACAGTAAGCGTAGCAGTCGTCTTAGGCTTAGAAACCTCAAAAGCCTTGTAAACATCAGCCATCAAGCTCGGCAATTCCTTGATCGTCTTCAAAACCTCTTCACGATCTCCATTAATTTCCACTTCGAAATCCCCCATTCTCACGCGAAAAGCAAAAACTCCCTTCAACACACCCTTAACCACCCTATTCACCAACCCTTATCCCGAAATATAAGAAGCACTAACCCCTTTTAGGATTTACGTATCCCGACATATTCCGATTTGGGAATATCATATTAAATGTCACGATATAATATGTAATTGTAAAGCCCGCAACGAGGAATACGCTTGGCTAAAAAAGGAATTGGCGTATGGTTTTTCAGCAGCCTAACTTTCGTAGCACTCATGCACTTAATTGATGCAATTTCTGTACTGGTTTTCAACAGCCAAATCAAGCTTTTTCAACTATACCCGTTCATAAACGAGAAACTACAGGCTATAATGCCTAACACGTATTTTTGGGTGAGCGCCATCATAACCTTCATTCTCTGGGGAATCACGTGCGCAATAGCTTTTGAAAATCCTGTGGAAACCTTTCTGAACAAAATACTCTCAGACGCTAGAAAACAAGGCGCCGTTGAGACTCAGGTGTTAGATGAAAAAAGCGAGTTGCTCGACGCAATGAATGAAACGGTGGAAATGAACAATACGCTTTTGGCACAAGTTAAGGACATGACGTACAACGTGAGAACAGAAGTTAAAGAAATTCAACCATTAACGGAGAACGTCGAGAAACTGAAGACTGAGCTAAGCCGCCTAAAAAGGGGATTCAAAAAGTTTGAAGAAAACGTCAAACATCCGGATAAATGTCCGATGTGCGGAAAACCAATACTGCCCGAATTCAAAGTATGTCCTTACTGTGGTGAAAACCTAAAGTTGCTGCCAGAAGCAGTGATCGCATTAAAAGATTACAAATGAAACACTCTAGCGCGCGTCTAAATTACGGAGGGATACTAACGCGTTGATAAAATTTGTATTATCAGACGTTTACCAGCCGTTGCTTCTTGCTGTGGCTGAACGATTTAATCTCTCGTTCTCTTTTCATGGCATCGCTTCGGCTGTTGAACTCTTCTACGTACACTGTTTTCGCAGGCTTGTGCATCCTCGTGTATCTAGCGCCCTGACCTTTTTTGTGTTGTTCAAGGCGATGTTTCACGTTTTTAGCGTGTCCAGTGTAGTAGCTACCGTCTTTACAAAGAAGGATGTAAACGTAATAGGGCATTCATCATCAACTCACAGTTAATGAACAAACCTCACCACTCTATCTTAAAGAGACTTACCTAGCACATGCTGTATGTAAATAAAGTAACTGTTATAAACGAATTGATGTAATCACTCTTTATGCCAAACAAAGTTCATTGCGCCCATATCCTTGTAAAGACTGAGAAAGAGGCAAACGCGGTTCTGCAACGGTTGAAGAAAGGAGAAAAGTTCGCAAACATTGCCAAGGAAGTTTCACTCTGCCCCTCCGGAAAACATGGCGGAGACCTCGGAACATTCAGTAGAGGAAAAATGGTGAAGGAATTCGAGAGAGCCGCTTTCACGCTTCAGAAAGGACAGATTTCGCCAATTGTAAAAACGAAGTATGGGTACCATATAATAAAGAGGCTTGAGTAGCCTGAATTCTCCTTTAGGCAATCGTGGTTAGGCACTCGTTAATATATAGAGCTAATTGTGACACGGTGATCATGCACACTTGTGGGTTGCGGAGAATCGACAGGATTGAAGGACAAAAAAGCTTTAACGAAAACTTCGATAGAAGAGACGTCCTCAAGGTGCTCCGTTGTCTAGTTGCATTTATAAGGGAGTTTGAGTGTTACAGAATAGTAACGTTGTGCTGTTGAAGATCGAAACAGAACACAGTAACGTTACAGACTGCAATCAACAATAAAAGGAGTGATGGAAAATGGCGGAAAAATCAGGAATTGTTTTCATCGGAAGCAAACCACCAATGAACTATGTTCTGGCAATCATCACAAGTCTATCGGCATCCAACGCTAAAGACATAACCTTGAAAGCCCGAGGACGAGCAATAACAACGGCTGTTGACGTAGCTGAAATAACTAGAAACCGCTTCATCAAAGACTTGAAAGTGAGCAACATCTCCATAGGAACAGAAGAAATGCCAGCGAGAGAAGGTGAAAACAGATCAAGAATGGTTTCAACGATGGAAATTAAACTTACAAAAGAGTAGGAAAACATCGCGAAACAAAGTAACAGTCGGCGAATACCTCGCTTTTTTCTTTCAACAAAATATTAGGTGTACCTCTACAAATTTTTTTATGCATTAATCTCTACAGGGGAAACCGAAAACCTACGTGTGGAAAACTTCTCTTATAACAGGTCAATCTACCAATCCTGACTGACTGCAAAACTGACACGTATAAAAAAGGTAGATTTATTTTCTAGAAGATACATCTATATATTATTGGATGAGTTATGAATTCAACTTTTCCATCCAGGAGAAGGGGATCATTGGTCATTTCTGTAACCATTCTGAAAGCTGCAAAGAATGGCATCAGAAAAACACACGTACTCAACTCGGTTTCTTTAAGCTACGAACAATTCACTAGGTATATCAAATTTCTGAAAGCCCGTGGTTTTATTAAAGAGCATGATACTTTGCTTCACACCACAGATAAAGGATTGGACTTGATAGAGGAGTTTGACTCTTCACGGCTAATACGTAGCGTGCTGCCCACTTGAAATTTGAACATGCAGACACAACTTCCCTCTTTTTTCTAACAAACACGCGAAAGAGACTCGGATATCTTATCCGTGCAGGAAAAGTATTCTTCACGGTCTTACACATTCGGCTTTAGACCTGTATGGGCGTTTTGCTGTGCGTTTTCGCTTATGGTAGTTACATTCATGAATGCATACTAATAACCATCCTTTATCTTGATATATACAACCACATGGCAGCGTGATTGTGTCGGTCGTTCGAACTTTTTTCTTTGCCATTCTTCAAACCCTCACGAATTCCTTCAGTTTTTCTCTTAGCACTCTGCTAACTAAGGCAGCATCCACTTTGCCTCGCAGTTCCTTCATAATGATGCCCATGAAAACGCCGAAACTATTTTCACCACGTTCTCGAATCAAGCTTCTGTTATCTTCAATAACCTTTTCAACAAACGCTCTAAGCTCATTTTCAGAAATAGTCTTCAAACCTAGGCTCTTGATCGCCTCCCGAACATTTTTGTTCTCGTGACTTGACAACCAAACAGTTACGTCTGGTATAGCCTCTTTCGTCAATTCTCCAGCACTTATTTCATTGAAAATTTCTCGAATCTGGCTTTCAGAAACCTTATCAACTTGAACACCGTCGCGTTTTAAAGCCTTTAGTGTTTCAGTTAAAAACGCAGCTACAGTTGTCGGTGAGACTTTGCCCTGTTTCATGATAGATTCGAACAGTTCACTGTATTCGGAATCTAAAACTTGCCTAGCCAATTTTTGATTCAGCCTATGCTCTTTCATTAAACGTTCCAGTTTTTGTTCAGGCATCTCGGGCAATTGCGAACTAATTTTTCTTATGTAATCTTCTGTTATGTGTATCGGAGGAATATCTGTTTCAGGATACATTCTTGCTGCTCCAGGTCTAGGTCTCATGTAACGTGTTGTTCCATCAGGTTTTGGTGCTCGCGTTTCTGGCGGCACACCCTTTATGGCTTCTCGTGCTCTCTCTACAACCGCTTTTAAGGCATCTTTGGCGTTTTCTGGGTTGTCTGCTACAAATACCACAGCGTCTTGATCGTCAACTTCAAGAGCCTCTCTTAATTTTTCCACTTCTTCTTTTGTTATCCCGTAGGCTGGCAGTTCGTCTGTGTGGAATATGCCGCCAACTCTTCCCCAGAAACGTGCTCTGTCTGACATCTCTGTTCCCAAGCGAAAACTCAGCATCAATTCCTGTTTAAGGAAGCCATTGAATTTTGGAAGTTTCACGGCTAGGATCTGTTGTTTCTTGTCTATGGCTTTGCGTAGGACCTTGCATTTTGTTTGTTTAAAAACAGTTGTCACGTCGATGAATTCTTCTTTAATATGCTCTTCCTTTACTTCTCTTGCTCTTAACTCTTCACTTATTTTCATAAGTTTCAATTGGCGTTGAACTTCATACTTTACAACAAGCGGGAGCAGTTCAAGTTCTTGAACTCCCTTAATTTCTATAAGCGCGCCGTTTGGAATAGATATGTTTATGTCTTGACGAATTGTGCCTAAGCCCCTTCTTACTTTTCCAGTAGCTCTCAAAACCCTTCCTATTGCCAACGCAACTTCTTTTGCTTCTTTAGGTGACTTTATGACTGGCGCCGTTGCAACCTCAATTAAAGGTATGCCTAACCGATCTATGCGATAACGTATTATGTTGCCTTCTCCACCCGTTTTTCTTGCGGCATCCTCTTCCAGACTTACGTGCTGAATTGGAACAGTTTTTTCTCCAACTTTGACTTCTCCATTTAGGGCTATCACACATGTTCTTTGGAAGCCCGTGGTGTTCGAGCCGTCTATAACTGTTTTGCGCATCACATGGATTTCGTCAACAGGCTCAGCATCTATCATTAATGCCGCTGTCAAGGTTGTTTCAACTGCTTCCATGTTTAACGGATGCGGCGGTTCTTCATCCATTTCAACAAGGCACGAAGTCGCCCTGTTTGCCTCGTAGAGAATTTTCACTCCTTTCTGAAATTCAAAGTAAGCCGCTGGATCTATTTGCCCCAACTCGCTTTGCGTTGGCCGAAGCCTACGTAGAAACGTTATTTCTGGCTCTTCCTTGAAGAGTTCTGGTTTGCAATTGCAGAATAACTTTGCAGAAGTGTCCAATTGCTGATGGATTTCTAAGCCGACTTTCAACCCGATTTTCTGATAATCCATTTCCAAATGCTTCACCCTTTAATCATTCTCATTCTTCGGCAAGAGTTCTAGGTGAAATCTCACCAACAATGTTCGTTTTCAACAGTCTTTTAGCTTCTTCTATGTCGCGAGTTTGTCCGAAAATCCACATCAACTTGACGGTGGCTGTTTCTGGAAGCATGTCTTCCAATGGGGTTACGCCTAAAGCCAGCAAATCGCGGCCTTGATCATAAACGTTCATGTCTACTCGGCCCCAAATGCACTGAGAAGTCATACCTACTACAACATTATGCTCTACAGCATTTCTTATGGCTTCAAAAATATATCTGCCGACATGACCCAGACCTGTTCCTTCAAGAATTACACCCCTATAGCCTTTCTTCACATACCAATC
>JACUTN010000028.1 GCA_014859805.1 Candidatus Bathyarchaeota archaeon | reverse complement strand
GTGTTGTCTCCTTCACAGTAAACTGTGCCCGAAACCTTCAGTGTGGGCGGTGTTCCTGTTCCATCGATGACTGCACGCCTGCCTACTACTAAGTCTCCTTCAACGAAATCTACTGTTTTTTTGCTTCTTGAAGGAACGGATATTTTGTTATTCAATTTTAAATCCTCATTACGAACTTATGTCATGCCCTTAAAAAGGAAAACTCACATTTTGTGACTACTGTTTGTTACTAGATTATTAGTCTTCTACGTAGAAACTCCACTGCTTCGGCTTTTCGTTGTTCAACTTTTATCTCGTAGTCTTTAAGCATTTCCGCTGTCTTGTATGCAGGAAAATGGGTTGTTGATCCTGAATGTTTTATTTTGCAATAGACGTTTCTAACGATGCCAAATAGTCGTTGCGTTCTAAGACTGAAATTTTCTTTTGCTTTTTGTTTCCAATCTATTTCAAATTTTATACGGTTTTCCATTTCTCTCACCTTTTTCATTGAAAAGAAGGTAAGATTTCTGAGGCTTTAAAGGGCGACGCACATGTTGAAAACACCTCTTGTGGTTACAAATTGTTACTGTTTTTATTCTTCTAACGCGGCGAAGAACTTACGCATGCGCCTGAATGTTTCCAAATATTCCAGGCCCCATTTTGTTGATCTGTATTTTTTGCGGTCGCCTACAGTTATTTCTCTTACGAACCCATGTGAAACTAGAAAGTTCAAGGTTTTCTTCGCTCTATCTACAGGCATGTTTGCTGCATAGGAAACTCTAGTTAAAGAGCATAATCCCTTTTTCGCAATCGCTTCTATGATGTCTGCGTAAATGTCATATTTTGTTCTTCTTCGTTCGCTGGACAATATGCGAATTCTCCGAATTTCCACTATCATTAAATGCTATATGCTTAATCTTAATTGTGGTGAATAATCGTGCACCCGAAAGTTTCCAACGGCAAACAATACCACATTGCGTGTAGAAAAGGCGACTTGGCTGAATACTTGCTCGTACCGGGCGACCCAGAACGTGCTCCGAAAATTGCAGAATCCTGGGATTCAGCTAAAGAAGTTTCCTGTCACCGCGAATTCCGCAGTTTCACAGGCAAATACGAAGGTGTTCCTATTTCCGCCTTGTCAAGTGGTATCGGTCCAGCTTGCATGGCAATCGTTGTTAATGAGGCTTCACGTGTGGGCGTGGACACTTTTATTCGTGTTGGCAGCACTGGCGCCATACAAAAGGGCGTTAATTGTGGCGATTTGATAATCTCTACTGCCGCGGTTCGCCTTGACTGCACAAGCAACTGTTACGTTATGCCTGAATATCCTGCAGTAGCCAGCTATGAAGTTTTGTTGGCTTTAGTTGAAGCTGCTGAAAGCTTGGACATTAGCAACTATCATGTGGGTATAACAGCGACTACAGCTGATTTTTATGCTGGACAGAACCGCCCAGCAGCATCTGCATCTCGCATGGGAGACTTGCTTCCAACTTTGCAGAAAGCAAAGGTGCTTAACTTTGAGATGGAAACAGCGACACTATTCACGCTAGCAAGCCTTTATGGGTTAAGGGCGGGCTCTGTATGTGCCGTTTATGCCAACAGATGCAGAAACGAGTTCAAATCAGGGGCAGGGGAAGAAAACGCTATAAAAGTTGCAAACGAAGCCGCAAAAATCCTGTACGAATGGGACGCCAGAAAACGCAGAAAGAAGAAACACTGGCTTTTTCCATCGTTACTGGCTATTTGATGAAAAACTCTTTTAGAAGCAAACAACCTTTTCTTATTCGCCGGGGTGGCAGAGTGGTAATGCGCTGGCCTCGAGATCTATCATTGAAAATATAGAGGGCTGGATAGAAGACAAGTAAGCCAGTGGGCCTTTGGCTCGCAGGGGTTCAAATCCCCTTCCCGGCGCTGAACCTTCACAAAAGCTGTAACACCAATTGGGCAAAAGTAGAGACAAAGAATTTTTATTCGTTTATGTTTACCAGACACGACGCTTCCGTAATAGGGTTTAAAGGATTAGAAGCCATGTTCTTGAATAATTAATAATGCATGAGATTCTAGTAAGTCGCTGGAAGATGGGAAAACCCTGTATTGCCGTATGCCCGACCCAGCATTTGGAAAAGGTCGTAGGCTTTGATGCTGCGCTTCCAAGCTTTGACAAGTTACTTGTGTTACAATTTAAAGCCTATAGACGTTTGAGGGGAAAGGCGCTGAACCATTTTCCAATTTACCCGAAACAACATACTATTCTTCAACAATATCCAATGAACTGCGCATATTACGTATTTCCAGATTATCGAACTCATACTCAAATGAATCACGACAGACTGCAAGAATATGCTGGTAGACCATATAAGATTTTGGATAACACATGGTTTGTCGAAGTTCACTCGGTTCCAAAATCCGCCAAGAAAGTTTCCAGAAAACAGTTAACAACAAGCACACGCAAAGGTAGAATTCCAAGTAAAAGATGGCAAAAACTAGCGCACGAATTAGATAGTTGTCAAGCAGGTTTTAATATAGCTAGGGTTGATGGCATCTACGCTTTAAGAGATCCCGAAGAACGACTAGTGGAAGAATTGAGAGTTCCAAGTGGATACTTCTCGTTTTTCTATACCAGGATAAGGCGTACTCAGTCGTCTTACAAACCTTTTATTACTCGATGAGTCAAATTATCCTATGCTTACTTGATAAAATACAAAAACGCGCACGGTTTAAATGCAAGTTCCTAATAACCAAACTCAAGGTCATTTCTTTTCACCTTTCCTTTTTTCCGTTAATTTGAAACTATAATACAAGCAATCTCTATAGAAGGTTTATAAGACTAACGCTGGAAATTTCCATGCGACTTCTTTTGCGAAATTGGTTAGGAACTGGATAGGTCAGCTTTAAGACGTGAAGGGGGAGAATTTAAGGTGGAGCCTTTACGCTGTTGTTTTGGAATGTTGTTCTGTATGCAGAGTTTTTTAATGCGTGTTCTAAGCTGTGGAAAATCGTCTAGCATAGCTTTAATTACGAGGAAACGAATTTCTTCTTCAGTTTTTGCTCCCATCGCGGTCTGACCATGTATATTATATAGCAATATACCCTATAACCTTTTCTAAAGCTTAATCCTATTCAAGTTCATAAGTCCTAGAATACGCAGCGAGATGTTTGTCGAAATCCATATTTAGAGTTCATAAAATTAATTAAACTTAAAAGAAGCACTCAAAAGAGATATCTAATGACTACTTCCTTGGAAGGGTGGAACCCTTCAGAGTTTAACCAGCTTCTTCTAAAAGTTATAGACGAACAGCTGAAGGGGATTTTCGGGGAAAGCGGGGCTCAACTCATCTACTCCCACCTAGCTAACCACCACTCGCTTAAGAAGGAGGAGATTCCGGAGAATATTGAAGTCTTCGCTAGAGCTCTCGAAGATTTTCTTGGTTCAGGAGCCCATGCAATAGAAAGCCTTTTGCTGAGAAAAATATACTCCAAGTTCGGCAGAGCCTTCAAAGAAAATTGCGGATTCGGGGAATCCATAGCTCGGCTGAGGAACTTTTGGATACGCGAACACTTAAAACGCCTTGACTGGTAGTCACGCCTTGAGGCAGGACCAATATTTGAAATTCATAATGTTTTTCTATGACCTCTAGATTCGTTAAAATCGGATTAGTATGACAATCGGGAAATTGATGGTTAAAAACGTCATTACCCTCCAAACAGATGCATCAGCCTACGACGCTGTAAAACTTATGAATAAGAATAGAATAGGTTGTTTACTGGTTGTGTACAACGGCGAGATTGTTGGGATTTTAACTGAAAGGGATCTGCTTGAAAGAGTTTTAGAAAAGTGCAAGAATCCGAAGGAAATTAAGGTTGCAGAAATAATGACAAGACAGGTCATGGTTGGAAAGCCAGACATGGAACTTGTCGAAGCTACGAGACTTATGCTTGAAAATAAGGTGAAGAAACTACCTATAGTAGAGGGAAACCGATTAGTAGGTCTAGTTACCTTGACCGACATAGCTCGTGCTACAAGCGTTGATAAAAAAACCATAGAACTGATTGAAAAGCTGTCAAACATGCATAGGATCTAGCAAGACTATGCCTTTTGCGCGCCATCAACGTCACTTAAAACGCTATATCCGTGGGGCTTATGCCTAATTCCATGTAGCCTTCTGTATTCTTGTTTTATCCGTTGAAATTCTTTCGTTATGTCTTTTCCATTTTGTCTGCTATGATGAGAAAAGCCTATGTCTTGGACATCCACATGCAGGTTAATTGTCACTTTGTCTTCGCAAGGGTCAAGGATTACGACGTGGAAATTTCGACGTTTCCACTCTGAAGATGAGAACAACGGGTCACACACCCTGTGGTAGCCTAGATTTTGAAGAGCCTTAATCAACGTTTGAGGACGTAAACTCGTGTCTTTCCGCATACAGAAGCTTCCTAAATAGAAAAAAGGGGTTTAGATTGGTAATACATGTCTTCCAATATTTTTAGTTGTAGGCATAACAATTCTGAGAATTACGGTTCCCGTGAATGATGTATCATCTTTAAACTTACCAGTTACAGTCAACGATACCGTTCCAAACTTGTTTATAGACCCGGTGGTGCTCATAATTAGATCTATCACTGCCTCCCTGTCAAATTTAACTATCAAATAACGGGCTCCCCTCGCTCCGTGTGCAACTTCTCCTAAAACAGTACCATTCAACATCAATGTTGAAACGTCAACATCCTTCGCCCTAAAACCTCTTGGAAGCTCTACACGACAAATTACCCATTTACCTTTACTTCCTAGATTCAAAAGTTTTGGGTAAACATTAACGTTGACGCTTACGCCAGTCGGTCGAGTCCAAATATTAGTTTCTGTAATCACCATTCGAAGCAACATGTGAGTTCTGTAGCCTTCAGCAATTTCAATGTACCACATGTCCATACTCTGTTCGTCAAGTATTCCGCTTGCCCTGTCCCAACAAATCTTCATTTCTCCGACCATCCAGTAGCCACGAGGGCCACTGGTATTCACCATTTGCATAAGACAGTTTACTTCCCTCTCTAACTCTGCATAAACACCCATGAAAGTAGAGTTTATTGTTGGCGAATAGGGGTTTAAGTACACCTTGTCGCCCGCTGTAAGGTTCGCTGCAATAAGTGGACCCGTCGGCATCGTCATACCATAATAAGTCTGGCCGGAAGAAACATCCAGCCATGAAACGCTAGACACTTCTGTTCCATTCCTGAGGTGAATCGTAGTCTCAAAAGTAACATTCGTGCCTGTAACTGAAACAACGGTTAGCAGAAAATATTCAATGTCAACGACCTCGGTTGGAGGGGGCGATATAGGCGGGCTAGGGTCATTAGTTGAATAATTCAATGTTACATCGTACTTTGCCCAGTCTCCCACCTTAACGCCCACATTTCGCGCGGGCGCTACAGTGAACATAGCCGTGTCCATACTGTTTGACACCACATCTAACGCCGTAATCGTGTAGTTTCCAAGCTCAACATCCGGAACTTGAAAAGAGGTGCTCCACCAGCCCCCTTCTTTAGCTGTAGCGTTAGTGACGCTCATCCCGTCAAAGTAAACCCTAACTTCACCACAAGAACTCGCCCCGTCACCGCTAAGGTAAACCATTGTGCCCGGAGGCCCTGAAGAAGTTGAAATGTAGCTTATCCTTATCTGATACCCAACCGCCAGAACCCCGAATTCTATTGTATCATTAACCTTGGTTTCATTGTCCTCGGCCAATATGGTGTAGTTTCCAGGGGACACTGAGGGAACCGTGAAGATTATCTCCCAATCGCCCGCATCATCCGCAATAGTCCGCCCAACCAGTATTCCAATAGAAAGATTAGATTTGTCGGTCGGTTTGATAAACCATGCCAATACTGATCCCTTAGGAGTAGCACCACCGCCAAAAAGTCGCACATCTGACCCTGGAGGCCCCTGTGTTGGGGCGATTCCCCTTATATAAATTTGTGAAGCAGCTTTTGCAGTGACAAGAACTCGTGCATAGCCTCCGATTCTGTCTTGATAATTATAGCTTTGTCCAACATCAGGTTTTTCTCCGACGAAGCCATTAATTTCCCCCTTTGCGTCAATAGTGATACAGTAATTTCCAGGGCGCTCAGCTTCCACTATCCAAAATACTTGAGCAGTACCTCCTGCTTGGAGGCTTCCAATATTTTTTGTTGCGTTTTCGCCTTCGGCTAAGGTTAGACCTTCTGGTAGGGTTATGGTTGCGTTGCATGATGACGCTGGATAGTCGTAAGAAGAGAAAGGACTCGGACAAATGTATGTTATGTTTGGTGAAACTGGGAAAAGTTGACCAACGTAGACAGTTCTTGACATGATGAGGGGTATCTTCCACGGAGAAACGAGCAGACCCCAGTGACCTGAATAATCCACATTTCATCAAAGAAAGTGTAGTTCATAGCGAGGTTTGGACCGCCGTATTCTCCCCCCCACTCGATGTTATTCCAAGGATCGTGCAGAAAAACGTGAGTTTCGTTATAACCCACAGCAACTCTGTAGTGACCGTACCCTTCCCCTGGAATCCACCTCATCAGTAAAATTATTGGGAAATCCTGTTTTATCAGAGACTTTAAATCATCCAATGTCATACCACCCATTTCAAAGGCTGCGTAACCAAGTTTTCGAGCTGTGTATCCCGTTATGTTCTCAGGCATCTCGTCGCCCATTGAAGTGCTTATATTGCTGAAATGCGCGGCTCTCCTCAACTCGTCGGTATAAGTCACGTATGGTACTGTTCGAGCAACATCAGCTATCTCAAACTGCGAAACATTTTCACCATAAAAATCAAAAATCATTTGAAGCGCAGCCGGACCACAATAATAGGTTTTCACCTGAAAATAAAACGGAACATCAATATAGTGCTCCTCTGCAACTATAATGCCTTCGACCACGTCGAACCCATGCATGTGAATTTGCGAGATGCCCATTAAGCTCGGTGGAAACACCAGCAGCAAACAAACGGCAGCTAAAGCAAGCAGTCTGGAAACTTTAACCAAGAATTGTTCTTTTAACAACGTGCTCCTTCCTCCAAAGTATTTATTTTCAATACTGAATATAAACTTACGCTTTAGAACAGTTTATAATCAGAGCACAGTGAGGCTGAAACCCCACCCGTAGAAGCGCATACATCATCTTGAAGCGAAAAATTTAAACGATAATTTAAACCTATCCCGTCCACAAAATTTAGGCAAGTTTTGAGCAACTTGTAGGCGATATTTAAGTCTTATATAGGCGTTGCTAAACCGCAATTTGGTATTAGGTCATTCCGGTTAGATAGCGAAAAAACGCTGGATTTGCGACTATTTTGACAGTCTTAGGTAGTAGCCCGGTAGAGATTCGAACTCTCGCCACGCATAAATAGCGCATCTTTTTACTAGTAAATTGGTGCTGAAATCCCCTTCCCGGCGCCAAACTCTCCAAATTACGTCTAAATCCTTGGTGGAACGCGCAAGGAGACATAATTTAACGGAATAAGAAACAGTTATGAAACGTGAATATGAAATGATTAAGTGTGTAGATTGCGGAAAAGAAATCTTGAAAGACTACGACTTGTACTGCGACATGTATAGAGCTTCTCTTCTGTGAAGAACGCGAAATCACTGGACTATTCCACGTGCGCCGACCTCTGGAAATCAGGAATGGAACTAGAAGACATGGAAGCCGAAAACGGGCCGGTCGTCTAGCATGGTAGGACATCTGCTTGACGTGTAGAAGGTCGCCGGTTCAAGTCCGGTCCGGCTCACTTATTAAGGGTTGATTTTTCAAAAAAGACCTTTCATGCTGATGCCCATGTAAATACCTTTTGTGGGCTATTCATTAATTTGGTGTTTTTCATCCATCAGTTCCAAAATTCTGTTCCACTGCTCTTTTGTGAGCGGGAAGTTTGTACCTTGAGATTGTTTTAGAATTTCCATAGTTGAGAGTACAGGATCTCTGCTACACTTATCTTCAAGAAGAGGTCTATCGATGATTACTTTCAGGTATTTTATTATGACGCTATTTTTCTCTCGGAATTTATAGACATCTGCTTTTTTTGTCCAGTATTTCTCTTGTTCTGGGTTGATCGGTCTTTTCCTTGGATTTTCAATGAGTTCGCCTATAGCGTAGACTCCCGCCTTATCTCCAGAAGCCCAGATGGCTACCTTATCTCCCTCACGAATGTCTCTGGCATGCTGGCTTGTTAACCATTGTTCGGTTTCTCTATTTTCTTTTATCCAATCAAACCATTCATATATTGCAGGATTGAATTGAAACACCCAATACTTCGGTTGGCGGCGCGGGCGTAGTAATGTACCACAGTATGGACAGAATCGATCTAATTTATATTGCTCGAACGAAACCACCTTTCCGCATTTCCGGCATTCAAACTCTGCATCTAACATTTGTCCCATAATGACTCTTTCTACTGAATACTAAAAGTTTTTGCCTCTCTTACAGTAGTTAAAAAGCTTCGCCGGAATTTTGGCGTATGAATCAATGAATATGTACTAGTTAAATCTACTACGAACGAAAGCACTATCAGCTAACATGGGCTTAAACGAATATCTCACAAGCATCCTCATAGGACATCCTTATCGAGCATGGCGGACCCTCAACCATCAACAGGGCCGTCCCAAGCCCGCTGACACAGCAGGTTCTAAACATCATTCAAGCTCTGACCCAGCAAATAAACCTAAATCAAGTTGTCCAACTGCAGACGATATCAAACCAGCGTTAGATTTCAAAACGGCGGTAGCCCGGGGATTTGAACTCCCCCCTTATCCAGTTGCGACTTCAAACATACCAGAAGTCTCTCTCCATATTGTTTATAAAATTTGCCGAGAATTAAACCGAGACTTAAACCTAAGTCCCCGCGCCAAAAAACGTGGAATATAAACGTATATGTGAACCTAACCCCCCGGCGCTATTTTAGCTGTGTGCTTTAGGGAGCAAACTTTTAGATGACACTTGATTAAGGAGAATAGAGGAAACAAACCATGCCTGTCCAAGCCAGACTGTTCAGAGTCACAACAAACGAGCAGAGAAGAAGCTTGTGCTCTGTCTGTCAAGGACATAGAAGGCTCTGTGGAAAATCTATCTGTCCAATTCTGGCGAAGGCTGAAGCCTTGATGAAACTTGAGAAAAACCTTTCCAAAGAGAAGGTTTTCGGCTCTTCACCTCCAGCAGTTTTTGTTGGTTCATGGAATTACCCAAAGGTTTTAGCGGGTCCTCTGGTTCCGCCAGTGTTAGTGGAGGACACTTCGGTTATGGATTTGCCTGAGCTCTGGGTGGACAAATCGTTTAGTGAGATTTTGCGTTACAGGTTTTCTCTGGTTAGGGGGAAACGGTTTACGGATGTTAGATCTGCGGGAAACCCAAGTAGGATTTTGTCAACTTTTCAGGAGATTGTTATGGCGTCCAAGCCAACGGACACTGAGATGTGGTTTAATAAGAAACCTAAGCTGTCTGTAGTCTTTTCTCCTAGGGAACCTCCGTCAGGTCCGTCTGCCTCTATTAAACGCGCTGTTTTAGCTGAAAATCCTAATGTTCCAAAGTCTGTGGATTATGTTGTTTCAGACACTGATTTGAAGGCTGAGAAAGGCATTTTGAGGCTTTACAGCTCTAAGGTTAATCAAAGGCAGATAACAAGAATGTTCTCCATAGGCCTGTTAGGAGCTAAGAGACAGAGAAGGCTTGTCCCTACAGAGTGGAGTGTAACCGCTATAGATGACATTCTTGGAAGAGCAATACACAAGGAAATCTTGAACTATCCATGGATTAACGAGTTCATGATCTTCGGACATAAAGCCTTAGCGAACAACATTCAGATTCTTCTCTTTCCTTCTTCATGGATATTCGAGGCTCAAGAAGCTTGGCTTACCTCAGCTAACCCGGTTCCAGCAGTCAATTATGAACATGTTCACGGACGACGATCATATGCGTCTGATCTGGCTGGAGCATACTATGCGGCACGTTTACCAATCCTTGAATATCTAAAGCAGATGAGACGTCAGGCAGGAGCCTTAGTTCTCATGGAGGTGTATCCAGAATGGATACCTTTAGGGGTCTGGCGTTTCAGAGAGATCTGCCGAGAAGCACTGAGGAGACAACCTGTTATGTTTAATACACTTGAAGAGGCATTGGATGAAATGGGAAAGAGGCTAAGGCTTCCACTTGCAAGATGGCTAGAGAGAAGCGAAATCCTGCGATGGCTCAAGA
>JACUTN010000027.1 GCA_014859805.1 Candidatus Bathyarchaeota archaeon | reverse complement strand
TTTCTCGCAACTTTTGTTGTTACTTTGGTGCCTTGTGCGGCGACTTCGGTTATTATTCTTGGTTTGGTGGGTGCGTATGTTGGTTTTGAATGGGCGTTGCTGTTGTACGTTATTGATTTGCTGATTATTTTTGTTCTTGGAAGAATAGCGTTCAAGGTCTTGCCGGGTGAGCCGACTGGTTTGATAATGGAGATGCATGATTATAGAACGCCGCACTTGAAGACAGTGGTGAAGCAAACATGGTTTAGGTTGAAAGAATTTATCATAATGGCTTTTCCGCTGATAATAGCTGGCAGCTTCATAATCAAACTCGTAGACATTCTCGGCTTGTTAAAACCCATTGCTAACATTCTCAGCCCTGTAACTTTCGTTTGGCTGGGATTGCCTACAATCACAGGGATAACGTTGATTTTCGGAGTGTTGAGAAAAGAGTTGACCTTGTTTACGCTCTTAGCGCTATTTGAAACGGAATTTGGAACAACAGACTTTGCAAATGTACCGGGCTTCGGACCTGTTCAAATGATTGTGTTTACTTTGGTGGCGATGCTCTATATTCCGTGCGTTGCAACAATTGCGGCTTTGGTTAAGGAGCAGGGATGGAGAAGAGCGTTGTTTATCACGGTTTTTGAGATTGGATTTGCGATTTTTGTCGGTGGAATAGCGTATAGAATATTGATGCTAACAGGAATGTGAAAGCATAGTTTCGGGCGGAAGGTTGTTATAGCCAAATCTTGATTGGACAGGGCTTGGTGGGGCATATTGATTTAGACGAGGCGATAAAGGGCAGGAGAAGTGTTCGGAGTTACATGGACAAGAGTGTGTCGGATGATTTGGTTAGGCAGGTGATTGAGGCTGGTACTTTTGCTCCTTCGGCGAAGAATGGTCAGCAGTGGCGTTTTACTGTGTTGACTGGTGAGGCGAAGAAGGGTTTGACTGATGTGTTTAGGCGTGAGTTGGACGTGGTTTCTAAGAGGATTGGTAAGGAGAATATGGGTTCTTCTTTTGGTTCTTGTGGGGTTATGGAGGAGGCTACTGTTGTGATTATGGTTTGGATGCTGGGGAGATGGGTTGGGAGACTGAAACGCACAGTGTTGCGGCGGCGATTCAGAACATGCTTCTTAAGGCTTATTCGTTAGGACTAGGAACTGTGTGGAGGCGACATCTACTACACGCTTGACGCCTTGGAGCAGCACCTTGGCAAGCCTTGGAAACTAATGGCAGCAATCGCAATTGGATGGCCTGCACATATTCCAGAGCCTCGACCTAGAAAATCGGTTGACGAAGTCGCAGAGTTCCTGAGCTAGCACTTAGCACGTTGAGCGTACCCTCACTTTATGAAGCTACTTCAGACTCTTCGAAGCAGCTACCTCAACGCTAAAGGAATTGGTTCAAAAACAATTAGACGAAAAAAGGAAATGCAGAAAAAAGCGGGGCAGATATCTGAAACTGAAATGGAAGAAGAGAATTTGGTGAATGAATTTTTTAATTCTTTGCTTAAAATCTTGAAGCCTTTCAGCAAAACGCTTGAGATTTCTGTGTCGTCTCTTCCTGAAAGTTATAGTGAGCAAATAAGTAAAGCTCATTTGCATCTCACTGGACAGCTAGTGCTGGTTTACAGAAACGGAAAAGTGGAAATACTTAATCTTGCAGACAAGGAGAACCACGACCTGCTTGTGGAGATCACTGGTGAAATTATGGCAAAGCTAGAATCAATCATTGACTCCTATAAATCAGAAGTTGAAAAGAGAGTCAAATTTCTGATGCCGATAACGCGGGAGCTGCAAAAGGTCGCTAAAGTTTTTTCGGAAGAATGATCCTGGAAGCAAGTTCTGAAACGGTCTCTCAGTGTGCATGGAAGCCCCCAGAATCTTAGTGGAAACTTAAGCTCTGTCAAAACGATAGACCTCCCTTATATATAGAGTCTATGCATCGTTATTCCTAGGCTTCAAATATGCCCAAGGAATGCATGTGATTTCTTTTCGCAACGCAAAAACAGTAGACCCTCCTATATTTTTCAACATAGAAACCTCATTTGAAGGCAAATGGGATATGTGTGGGGGTACAGGTGTTGAAGCTGGTTTACTTTCTCGAGTTTTTCCCATTTCAAGGGGATAAATGACTAGTTAGATTGATCATAGTAAGAGATCAGCTAGAACTTTCTCCAACTCTTCCTTGTTCTTCAAGTTCCGAAAAATAGCCTTTCCAGTCCCGTAAAGACGAAAAGAGACGTTTTCAAAGGTTAAATCAAAGGTTATTCGAGAAAATGATTTTTCCACTTTTGCTTTCTTCAGGATTTTTGCGATGGCTTGATTTCTCAGGTCGTATTTAAATATCACAACAAACTGTTTTTCTTCACCGCATGTTTCTTCAATTCTAGCCACATAGTCTTCAACAGTGCTCATTACTTATCGTTCAATCTCCTTCAACGCTTCAATTAATCGATCAATTTCTTCACGCGTGTTATAGATGTAAAAGCTTGCTCTCGCTGAGGATTTTAACCTAAACTTTTCGTGTAGTGGTTGGGCGCAGTGGAAACCACTTCTAATCATGATCCCATAACTATCAAGGAACAAAGCGACATCATGCGAGCTTAAGCCCTCAACCCCAAATGGCAGTATTCCACATTTTAGGGAAGCATCTTCTGGACCATAAATCTTGACTTTCTCGCATTCGTGCATACGCCGTATGGTGTACTCCGTTAAAATTTCTTCGTGTTCTTTGACGTTTTCCATGCCTATATCATTTAGATATCTAACAGCCGCCATTAAGCCTATACCGCCGCAGATATTGGGGGTTCCGGCTTCGAATTTCCAAGGCAAATCATTCAGAGAAATTGCGCACTCCCGCGTCATGGTGTTAAAGGTGACTTCTTTTATCATTGAGCCTCCCCCGTGAAATGGTTCCATTCCTTCAAGAATCCCGCGTTTACCATATAAGGCACCTATGCCCGTTGGTCCTAGCATTTTGTGTCCTGAAAAAGCAAAGAAATCTATATCCAGATCTTTAACGTCCACGGGTAGATGAGGGACGGATTGCGCTCCGTCCACAAGCACCAAGGCGCCGTATTCATGAGCTATCTTTGCAACTCTTTTCACGTCGGTTATAACTCCAGTCACGTTGGAGACATGGGACAAACAGACAATTTTTGTGTTATGCGAAATCGCGTTTTCAAGAGATTCATAGTTTAAGGTTCCGTCGTCGTTTACTTCTGCATATTTAACTTTGAATCCTTTTATTTTTGAGAGCATTTCCCAAGGAACTATGTTGCTGTGATGCTCCATCAACGTGACTAAAACTTCATCTTCGCTTTCTAGATTGCGAAGACCCCAAGCATATGCAACAAGGTTTATTGCCTCAGTGGTGCCTCTCACAAAAATTACTTCTTTCATGCCGTCTGCGTTGATGAATTTGGCAACCTCTTCGTGTGCATTCTCGTAAAGCTCAGATGACTCTTGGGAAAGCGTGTGGATAGCCCTGTGGACATTTGCATTATGGTTCTCATAAAATTCCTTGATGGCTTCAATCACTTGTTTTGGTTTTTGGGTTGTGGCTGCATTGTCAAAGTAGATTAATGGATGGTTGTTTATTTTCCGTTTTAAGATTGGAAAGTCTTGTCTGATTTTGTAAGGATCTAACATTATTTTTCTTCCTCAGCTTTCATTCTTTTTGAAAGGATTTTCGCTAGTTCTTCCTCTTCTACGGCTTGTTTTTCTTCGAAGGTTGGTTCCTTCATCAGCCAATCTGGAGAAACTCCTTTGTTTTTGTAGTATGTTCTTATTGCTCTCTTCAATGCTCCAACGGCTAGGATTCCGCAGTGAAACTTCACACTTGGAAGCCCGCCCACAGCCTCCACAACGCTTTTCCATGATATTTTCCATGCGTCCTCGAGCTTCATTCCTTTAATCATTTCGGTGACTATGCTTGAGGTTGCTATGTTTGCGGCACAGCCGTAGCTTTCGAACGATGCCTTTTCAATGACATCTTTGCTGTCTATTTTTAGGTAGAAAATTATCATGTCTCCGCATGAGGGATTTCCTGCGACAGCCGTTACTGTGGCATCTTCCATCTTTCCAAGATTTTTCGGATTCCGGAAAAGTTCGAGTATTTTCGGGTTGTATGGAAGGGGCGTCCTAGACATGGTTACTTCATCTCCATGGAGCCAACAATTCCTCTTATTCTTTTGACAGCCTTTGGGATAACCTCTAGGACATAGTCTATATCTTCTTCGGTATGGTATCTTGTAACTTTCATTAGGATGCTGCCGTGGGCTTCGACGAATTTTCTGCCTATGGCAACGAGAACGTGGCTTGGCTGAAGAAGACGCCTAGTGCACGCGCTTCCGCTTGAAACGTACACTCCGTTCAGGCTTAGTTCAATTGTTAATGCTTCACCTTCGCATCTTAGAAAGCTTATGTTCACGTTGTCAGGAGCCCTTTTGTTGCCTTCAGGTCCGTTAAGCCTAACGTCTGACATTTTCCCGATTACTCCATCGATTAGTTTGTCTCTGAGTCTTCGCATGTGATTCACATTTTCTTCAAAATTATGGAATGCCAGTTCGCAAGCTTTTGCAAAACCAACAATTGAGGGCGTATTTTCAACCCCTGGCCAAAGCTTCTGTGTGCCTATTTGACCTTCCAAAATTCTATTTATGCTAACGCCTTCCTTAACGTATAATGCACCTATTCCTCTTGGCCCCAGAATTTTGTAGCTGCTTACGGTTGCTAAATCCACATCTAAGTCTCGTGTGTTAAATGGAATTTTTCCATAAGCATCTGAGGCATCTGTGTGAAATATCATTTCACAGTTTTTGTCTTTCACTATTTCCAATGCTTCTTTAACTGGTTCTATTGTTCCAATCTCGTGGTTCACAGTTGACACGCTTACGAGGATTGTTTCTTTATCCACAGCATCCCTTAATTTTTCAAGGTTGATGAAACCTTCGCCATCAACTGGGATTTTCACTATAGTGAACCCATGTTTATTGAGCAAATCGGCGACGTGTAAAACGCTCAGAGGTTCAATTTCGGAAATCACAATTTTTTTACCCTTATCCTTCATCGAAAAAGCTGTTCCAATCAGTGCTAGGTTGTTGGCTTCTGTTTCTCCGGGAGTGAAATTTACTTCTTCAAGCGTTTTGCAGCCCAAAGATGTAGCTATTTTTTGCGAAGATTCCATTATTGTTTCGAAGGCTTCCCAGCCTGGTTTGTGTGTTAGTGTTGGGTTACCGTATGCGTGTTGATTGAAGTATGGTAGCATTGCGTCAACAACTTCTTTTGGAACTATGCTTGAATTTTCAATGTCCAAGTAGACTTCGTGTTTTAGACCTTCGTGTGCTTTGAGCAGCTCCTTTACGTTCTCAATCATTTTAGTTCAAGTCCTTCTATTAGAACTTCTAGTATTCGCATCTTATAAAAAACATGACTCAAAAGGATGTTCGTGTTGCAGTAACACTTTAAATTAGCGGTATAGTAAATGGTGTTGTAAGATGGGGATGGGCGCGTTTCAGTGAAAATAACTGACTTGTCAATACCAGAATCTGTCAAAGAAATAATAATCAGATCTGGACTTGTTGAACTTTATCCTCCACAAGAAGAAGCAATAAAAGCTGAGGCTCTAGAAGGAAGAAACCTTGTTTTGGCAAGTCCAACAGCTTCTGGAAAAACTCTAGTCGCTGAATTCTGCGCTCTTAAACATATACTGGAAAAAAACGGAAAAACCATCTATTTAACACCTTTGAGGGCTCTAGCAAGCGAAAAATATCAAGAATTCAAAAAATACACCCCAATACGAAAGCCCAATGGAAGACGCATAAGAATAGGCATAAGCACAGGCGACTACGACAGCACTGACCCATGGCTGGAAAGATACGACATAATCGTAACTACTAATGAGAAAGCAGACTCACTGCTAAGGCACAGAGCCAAATGGATGGATGAGATTTCACTCGTAGTTGCTGACGAAGTGCATTTGCTAAATGATGGCGAGCGAGGACCAACCTTAGAAGTTGTGTTAGCAAGGCTAATGCAGGTTAATCCAGACATGCAAGTTTTGGCTTTAAGCGCAACAATAAACAATGTTGAGGAAATCGCAGAATGGCTCAAAGCAGGCTACGTTACAACAGAGTGGCGACCAATCCAATTGAATGAAGGCGTAGTTCTACATGAGGAAATTCAATTTAAAGATGGAGACGCTAGAAAAATAGAGAAAAAGTCAAGAAATTCAGCCATAAACTTGGCTGTAAACACCATAAAATCTGGCGGACAAGCACTGATCTTTGCAAATACAAGAAGAAAAGCTGTCACGCTCGCAAAAAAGGCTACCAGCGAAGTTGAAGGACTCTTGTCTAAGCCTGTGAAGCGTGCTCTAATGCGCGACGCTGAGAAAATCTTGGCGGCTGGAGAGAGAACAAGGATAAGTGAGTTGCTGGCTGAGTTAGTTCAGCATGGAACAGCTTTTCATCATGCCGGTTTGGGTGGTGGACACCGCAGAGTAATAGAAGATTCTTTCCGACATGGGAAAATTAAGGTTTTAGCAGCTACGCCTACATTGGCTTTCGGCGTAAACTTGCCAGCTAGAACTGTTGTGATTCAAGATTATAGGCGATACGAATCTGGATATGGTTATTATCCAATCAGCGTTTTGGAGTATAAACAGATGGCTGGTAGAGCTGGAAGACCCAAATACGACAAGGTTGGCGAAGCAATACTTACAGCCAAAACCAGCGACGAAGCAGACTACTTAATGGAAAACTACATTCTTGCAAAACCAGAGAGAATATGGTCAAAACTCGCAGTTGAAAGAATCTTAAGGTCACATGTGCTGGCAACAATAGCAGCAGATTTCGCCCACACAGAAAGAGGAATCTACGAGTTTTTCGGAAGAACCTTTTACGCATACCAATACGATGTCAAAGCAATCAAGAGCGTAATAGCCAGAATCCTGAAGTACCTATACGACGAGGAAATGATCGACGTTGCTGGCGATGACATTTTTGCCACGAAATTCGGAAAAAGAGTAAGCGAACTATACATAGACCCGGTTTCAGCCGTCATAATCCGCAACGCACTAAGATACAGACCTGCCCATTTAACGGAGTTAAGTCTCCTCCACATGATTGCTCACACGCCAGACATGGCTCCAAAACTCAGACCATACACACAAGAAATAGACCAAGTAGCAATTTTCATGGAAGAACACAAAGAAGAACTTCTTGTGGACGTACCGGATGAGTGGGAAGACAGAATAGCCTACGAAGAACTCCTAGGAGAGATAAAAACCGCCATGGTTTTGAAAGGCTGGATCGAAGAAATGAGCGAAGATCAAGCAATTGAAAGATTCAGAGTGCAACCAGGAGACCTTTACAGAACAATTCAAAATGCAAAATGGCTGCTTCATGCCACTCATGAACTGGCTCTGCTTTTGGGCAACAAACGAGTACGCCCACAAACTCTTAGGCTCATGGAAAGAATAGAGAAAGGAGTAAAGAAAGAATTACTGCCAATTGTTAAACTGGAAGGAGTTGGGAGAGTTCGCGGACGCATAATCTACAACGCTGGATATAAAACAATAGAAGACATAAAACATGCAGCCATCAAGGACTTGGTAAGTCTGCCGCTTATAGGACCAAGACTGGCAAAGAAAATAAAAGAACAAGTAGGCGGCTTCGTTAGAAAAGAAGAATGGAAGAAACTTGAAAAAGGTGAAGAATGGGAACAAAAAGCTTTGACAGAATACTAGGCTAATCCTCTAACCTCACGTTCTTCTCTTGTCTTTTTAACCATAAGCTCAACTTGCTCCAAGGCAGTGCCCAAATAATTCCTCGGATTCAAAGCCTCATCAATCTCTCTCTCGCTTAACTTTCCACTTACAACCTCATCTTTCAGAAGGATTTCTCTAAAATACCGCTTTTCCATTTTGCTTTTTATCGCCAGTTTTCTAAGGCGCTCATGCGCTTCTTGGCGACTCACACCTTTTTTTGTTAATACAATCATAACAGCTTCGGACAGAGAACGCCCCTGAGTCAATTCAATGTTTTTCAGCATGCGTTGCTCATCAACATACAGGTTAGCCACTACAGTGCTCATTGAAAACAGCATGTGGTCAATCAGAATGCATGCTTCAGGATTAATGAATCGCTCAGCTGAAGATTGTGTCAAATCTCTTTCATGCCAAGTTTTAACATTCTCCAAAGCAGGGAAAACAAGACTTCTAACAATCTTGGCTAAGCCGCAAGTCGTTTCACATGTTTCTGGATCTCGCTTATGAGGCATCGTTGAACTACCAACCCGTTTCTCCAAATCGAAAGGCTCAAAAAGTTCTCCTATTTCAGGTCTCTGCAACTCCCTTATTTCAGTGGCAAAATTGTCAAGCGTCGAAGCAATCATAGCCAACAAACACACAAGCTCAGCATGACGATCTCTCTGCACAATCTGAGTTGAAATTTCAGCAGATTTGATTCCTAACCGTTGCATAACCAATTCCTGAATTTTCATGGCGTGCGGTCCTAAGCCAGCTTGGACTCCTACTGCACCAGTCATTTTTCCAACTAAAACACGCTTCTTGCATTGCCTAAGCCTTTGGATATGCCTTGAGATTTCACGCATCCAAACCGCAAACTTGAAACCTAGCGTTATGGGCAATGCATGTTGGCCATGGGTTCTGCCTGTCATTAACGTGTCTTTGTATTGCAAAGATTTCTCTATCAAGACTCTTTCGAACTCGTTCATTCTTTTCTCTATCAACCTCAAAGCTTCTCTTAGTTGGAGGGCTGTCGCCGTATCTATAATGTCAGAGCTTGTCGCTCCTAAGTGAACATATGCCCCGCTTGGTCCGCAAGCTTCAGCTAAAGCTCTAACCAAAGAAGCAATATCATGCTTTATTTCACGTTCAATCTCTTTTATCCGACTTAATTTAACATGCTTCGTCGAAGCCATAGCAGCTATTTTTTCAGCATCTTCCCTCGGTATGTCGCCAACCTCAGCATGAGCCCAAGCCAAAGCTGCTTCAACATCCAACATCCTTTGAACACGTGTTTCTTCCTCGAAAATTTTTTTCATTTCAGGTGTACCGTAACGGCCCGTGTCTATAGGAAGAATAGGCAAATTATCGCTCCTCCACAAAATTAGATAAGTCGATTAAGGATTAATGCTTTACCGTATCAAGAGGCCTCTTCCACATGGGAGCAATAACCGCTATCGTAAGCAAAAAGAACGAAAACGTCGCAAAAACAGCAGTTACCATGCTCAAAATGTTAAAGCACAAAAGCACTGAAACCTTCGGACTGGCATCACCAACAACTGCGACCATAAGAAAAACCATCGAAGATTTACAAGACAAAGACCCAAACTCACCTGTACTTATTGGTCATGTCTTCTCAAAAATTCTTACGTCAGACAAACCACAACCAATAAAATTGGATAACGGAACGTTTGTTTTTGAAGGAAGAATTTATTCGCTTAACACGGAATTTTCCAGTGTGGAGTTTACCGCTGAAAAACTGAATCAGAATTTAGAAAATGCAGAGGCACTTATCAAGGATTTTGAGGGCGACTTCGCCTTTGCTATGGCTGAATCTGGAAGACTTACTGCTGGGAGAGACTCTTTAGGGTTATACCCGCTCTACTACGGTGAAAACACGGATTTATCGGCTTTAGCATCTAAGCGCAAGGCATTATGGGAAATTGGAATAAAAGAAGTGCATTCCTTCCCGCCGGGGCACTTAGCTGTCGTTGATAAGTATGGTTTCAAGTTTAAGCCCGCAAAAACACTCGTTCATGCAAAAACTAAGCAAATAACTATGCAAGCTGCAACCAAAAAATTAAGCGGCCTTTTGCAACGATCCGTCAAACAAAGAGTTTCTGGACTTAAAGAAGTTGCAGTCGCCTTCTCCGGTGGTTTAGACAGCACCATAATCGCTTTTTTAGCCAAAAAGCTCGGAGTAGAAGTGCACCTGATCTCTGTAAGCCTAAAAGATCAGCCTGAAATTGAACATGCGAAAAAGGCGGCGGAAGCGCTGAACCTGCCACTTCACATTCATCTTTACAGTGAAAAAGCCGTAGAGGAAGTTCTTCCAAAAGTTTTGTGGTTGATTGAAGACGCAAATCCCGTCAAAACAAGCATAGGCATTCCAGTCTTTTGGACGGCGAAAGAGGCTTCGGATATGGGATTTAGGGTTATGCTTGCCGGACAGGGTGCAGACGAACTTTTCGGAGGCTACAAGCGATACTTGAATGATTATTTGCGGTATGGCGAAGAATCTGTGCAGAAAACTATTTTCAACGACATCGCAGGAATGTATGAAAACAACTTTGAAAGAGACACCAAAATCTGCAACTTCCACAACGTAGAACTTCGCCTACCCTTTGCAACATATCA
>JACUTN010000170.1 GCA_014859805.1 Candidatus Bathyarchaeota archaeon | reverse complement strand
CGACACTTCTGCAGTGAGTCACCATTTTCTGTGCTAGTTCGCGTCCATTTATGCTTTGGAAACCCGGATAATTCTCGATTAATGGGGCGTCTGCCATTGTGCCTCCAGCCATTTTTTCCTCCAAAATTAGTGTTTTTAGTCCGCTTCTTGCTCCATAAATTCCAGCTGCTAAACCTGCAGCACCCGCACCTATGATTATTAATTCCCAGTTTTCCATTTTAGAGTAGCCTCTGCAAATTGCTTTTTTGATTTTTAGCTTGGCATTAACGTCTGGTTTATGAATTCTCCTTTTACGTATTGATGCGGATAGATCTTTGTTGCCTTCAGTTTGCAGCCTCTTGCTATTGTCACGTCATCTGCGATAACTGAGATTGAGTCTATTTTTGTTGGTTTGTTCTGGCTTGAAAGGATTGTTACGTGCCTTCCCACAATACTTTCCTTTATTTCCGCTGCTTCCTCAATTATGGCTCTGTCCATAACCGCCGAGTTCTCTATTGTAACACCCTTACCAATTTTTGTGTAGTTGTCAATGCACGAATTCACTATTCTCACGTCATTGCCTATTTTGCAATGTCTCCCAATCAGAACAGAACCTTTGATCTCTATTTTTCCTCGTTTAATCTTTCCTATGATTTCTCTTCTCCGTTTCATCGATTCTTTGCTTTCTCCCTGAACCCATATTCTGGTTTCTTTGCTTATTCTTCCACCAAATTCTGTCAATGACGAAAAACGCCCATCAAGCATGTCTCGCATAGCTTCCAAGTAACGCTGCGGCGTACCAATGTCATACCAGCTTCCCTTTAAAGTGTAACCGTACACTGGTCTACCAGTTTTTATTAAGTAGGGTATGAAATCGTAACCAAAATCCAAGTGATGCCTCTCTTTGATTATTTGCTTAACTCCTTTTTCTTTGAATATTTTTCGTATTTCAGGTGAAACCATGTACAAGCCAGTGTTAGCAAGGTCAGAGGGAGCCTCTTTAGGTATTGGTTTTTCAACAAATCTTGAGATTCTCATGTTTTTGTTTACGTCCGCTATTCCTAAACCTTCAACATTTTCAACTTTCCTTAATGCTATAGTCATCATTGCTCCTTTCCTTTCGTGGAAATCTACAAGCTCTTTTACGTCTACGTCGAAAATGTTGTCGCCTTGCACGGCGAAAACTGGGTCCTTAACGTTATAGTATTCCATGTTTATTCTTGCAGAATCTGCGCTGCCGAAGTCGTCTACGTTGGGTTGATATTTTATGTGAACGCGAGGGGTTATGCCGTATCTTGCGGAAAACCCGAAACCTGACCCAAAATAATCGTGTAAGTCTCTATAGTTTGTGTAGCCTTTCACTCCAAAAATGAATTTTTGAATGCCTTGACGTGCGAGTGATACTAACGAAAATTCTATTAGTAGCCTATTCAAGAGGCGGAGGCATGCCTTGCTTGTTTCTGCTGTAAGTGGTAGCAGACGCTTGGCTTTTCCTCCAACCGGAATTATTACTCTCAATCTTTCTGGTGCATAATTGTCACGCAAAAGCTTGCCACCAAACTTTTAGAATGAATTAGCTTGCATTATACGTATTAAGCTTTCGAATGTAAACGTGAATTTTATAACTTCAATGAAATCTTATGAGTTATTGCAAAGGTTTGAGCGACTATGGGTAAAGCTGTTGGTTACCTGCGTTTGATGCGCCCAGTAAACTGTTTCATGATGGGTGTTGCCGTTATTGTTGGTGCAGCACTTGCAAGTCCGCATGATTT
>JACUTN010000026.1 GCA_014859805.1 Candidatus Bathyarchaeota archaeon | reverse complement strand
TGTCGGGGCTTCTGGAAAACATACTTATTGTATAGGTGAGGCGTTGGTGGGGGAGGGAAATGAGGTTGCTCATGTAGACCTTTTGGTAGGTGATAAAGAAGGGCCTGTTGGAGAGGCTTTTGCTGCTGGTTTGTCCAATCTTTCCATGGGGCACACACCGCTTTTGGCTGTTATTAGACCTAACTTGCCTCCTAAACCGCACACGTTACTTGTGCCAAAGGTTACTGTGAAGAATATGGAAGATACGAACAAGATTTTTGGTCCAGCACAGTCAGCCGTTGCAAAGGCTGTTGCAGATGCAGTTGAGGAAGGAATATTTCCGAAAGACAAAGTAGATGAGTGGGTCATAGTTTGCAGCGTTTTTGTGCATCCAAAAGCGAAGGACTACCGCAAAATATACCATTACAATTATAGCGCAACCAAACTAGCTCTAAAAAGAGCCTTAACAAATTATCCACCTCTAGAAAAAGTTCTCTATGACAAGGACAGAGCCAGACATCCAATAATGGGATTCAAAGTGCCACGCCTGTGGAGACCACCATACCTACAAATCGCACTTGACATACCAGATTTAGGACGAAACAAGAAGATCATAGCCTCACTTCCGAGAAGCGACAGAATAATATTGGAACTCGGCACGCCTCTCATAAAAAGGTATGGAACAAAAGTGATAAGCGAACTTAGAGAAATTGCCAGAGACGTATTCTTCGTTGCAGACCTAAAAACTTTAGATGTTGGGAAAGTTGAGGTTGACCTAGCTTACGACGAAACAGCAGATGCAGTGGTTGCTGCTGGATTGGCACCCGTTGAAACATTAAACGCCTTCATCCATGAAGCAAAAAGATTTGGAATATACGCCGTAGTAGACATGCTAAATATAGAAGACCCAGTCAAAAAACTTAGAATGCTTAAAGAATTTCCCGACATAGTAGTTTTACACAGAGGAATAGATCAAGAAACTGGAAGAACCCTTGGCTTAGAACGTATCCAAGAACTTCGGCAAACCTTTAAAGACAAGCGGTTTCTTATCGCTGTAGCAGGCGGAATAGTGCCGGAAACCGCGAAGGAAGCCTTAGAAAAAGGTGCAGACATACTCATTGTTGGAAGGTATGTGACACAATCTAAGGATGTTGAACGGGCTGCAAGGGAACTCCTCAAATTAACGCCTGAAATGCGGAAAGACATAGACTTGTTCAGAGTACATGTAGAGTAGCTGTTGACCAGAAAATTTTCATAAATCCTTAATAGAGAGATGTTCAACTTTCATAACACTACTGGAGAGTTTACACTTGGTTAAGTTCAAAATAATCGTTTCAGATCCTGATTCAGGAACTTCAAAAACTGTTGAATTAGAGGAAACTCGCACCGTTCCGTTGATTGGAAGAAGAGTAGGTGAAGTATTAGACGGGGCAATAGTGGGTTTATCAGGACATAAGGTGCAGATAACTGGGGGCTCTGACAAAGATGGATTTCCAATGAGACCGAACGTTCATGGTGGTGTCCGTAGAAAAGTCATACTAGGCGGGGGAGTGGGTTTTAACCCGAAAGATGAAGGACAAAGGAGGAGAAAAATGGTTCGTGGTAACGTAATAACAGACGAAATAGTGCAGATTAACATGAAAATAATGGAGAACCCAAAAAAAGCTAAAGAAGAGAAAAAGAAGACGAAAGAAAAAACACCTAAAAAAGAAGCTGAGGTTAAGGCTTAAAATTTATTAATTCGCATAATTTAATCCTTTTAACAACCTGTAAACGTTTATGGGAAAACAAAATGAGCAGAAAAAAAAGCAAGGCTTCATCAAGGCAACCTGAGGTGAACGTTGGCACTATAGGTCATGTTGACCATGGCAAAACAACATTAGTTCAAGCATTGACAGGTATTTGGGCGGCAAGGCACAGTGAGGAGCTGAAAAGAGGTATAACAATAAGGTTGGGCTATGCGGACATGCCTATTTATAAATGTCCAAAATGCGAACCGCCAAGTAACTATTCGACAAAACCAGTTTGTCCTCACTGCGGTTCAAAAGCAACCTTCAGTCGTGCAGTCAGTTTTGTGGATGCACCAGGTCATGAAGCGTTAATGGCGACAATGCTCTCAGGAGCAGCAATAATGGACGGAGCAATACTTGTGATAGCAGCAGACGAGCCGTGTCCTCAGCCACAGACAAGAGAGCATTTAGCAGCAACTGAAATAGTTGGCATAAAAAACATTGTTATCGTGCAAAATAAGATTGACATTGTTGATGAGGCAAGAGCACGCGAAAGTTATGAAGAAATCAAGAACTTTGTTAAGGGAACAATTGCTGAAAACGCTCCTATAATTCCTGTTTCGGCACAACGAGCAGTGAACATGGATGTTCTCATTCAAGCCATGGAAGAGTTTATTCCTACGCCGAAGAGGGATGAAACAAAGCCTCCGTTGATGTATGTGGTTCGCTCCTTCGATGTCAATAAGCCGGGCACTCCAGTTGAGAAGCTGGAAGGAGGAGTTATTGGAGGCACAATACTGCTGGGCAAATTCGCGGTTGGACACGAAATAGAGATTCGCCCAGGAATCAGTACAGAAAGGGAAGGAAAAAAAGTCTATAACCCCCTAACCAGCGAGATCACTGGCTTACACGTAGGAGGAAAAAGTGTGAAGGAAGCTCATTGCGGCGGATTAGTTGGAGTAGGAACGCTTTTAGACCCTTCATTTTCAAAAGCAGATGGACTAACAGGCAACGTGGCAGGAAGAAAAAACGAGCTTCCCCCAACCCTTTCGGAATTAACCTTAGAAACACAAATTCTTGAGCGAGCTGTAGGAACAAAAGAACTTGTGAAGATTGAGGAAATAAATATGGGCGAGACATTGCTTCTACATGTAGGCTCAGCAATAACCGTTGGGAAAGTCACCTCCACAAAGAAAAACGCTGTCAAAGTTCAGCTTACGAGACCAGTTTGTGCACAAACAGGCTCCAGAGTTGCAATAAGCAGAAAAATGGCGGGTAGATGGAGACTAATAGGGTATGGAATGATGAAGTGACATGTCACCAGAATCTAAACCCATAAAGAAACCTCTGAAGGTAATTTTGGACTCGAACGCTTTGTTTGTTCCACTCCAGTTTAAAATCGATATTTTCGAGGAATTAGAAAAGCTCTTAAACATGAGATTTGAGTTGATTTTGCTTTCGCCAATCCGACGCGAACTTGAAAACCTGGCGGAAAACGGTTCACCGAAAATGCAGAAAAACGCTTCCTACGCCTTGAAAATGGCGGAAAAATGCAAGTTAGTTGAATTAGACGAAAAGATTGCCGGTTCCTCTCCGGACGATGCCATCTTTCAAGTAGCACGTGAATGGAAGAGCATAGTGTTCACAAATGATAGAGAGCTTAGGAAAAGGCTAAGAAATATAAATGTGCCAGTCATTTATGTGAGACAAAAATCACGCTTAGGAATTGACGGGAGGACATAACCTTTTGTTTAAACTTGTAACCCTTGAGGATGTAATTCGCATTCCACCTGAAACCTTTGGTAATCCTTTAGATGACGTGGGATATGAACAGGTTAAGGCAAAATATGAGGGAATGGTTGACGAGGAATTGGGCTATGTTATAGCCGTAACAGACGTGAAAGTAAGCCCAGTTGGCAAAATAATTCCTGGAGATGGAGCTGCCTACCATAAGGTGAGCTTTTCTTTGCTGACGTACTACCCTAAAATTCAAGAAGTAGTCGAAGGAGAGGTTGTGGAGATTGCTGACTTCGGAGCCTTTGTACGTATAGGCCCTGTTGATGCTTTGCTCCATGTTTCGCAGCTTATGGATGATTTTATCTCATACGATGAAAGGCAAGGCGTTTTGATAGGGAAAGAAACGAAAAGGAAACTGACCAGTGGAGATCAGGTCCGTGCTCGAGTAACAGCCGTTTCACTCGGTAAAGCTGGAAGCTCTGGAAAAATCGGCGTAACAGCTAGGCAGCCTTTCCTTGGCAAGCTAGAATGGATTGACCATAAAGTGCAAAAAATAAGGGAAGCTGTGCAGAAAAAACCGCCAAAGGGACAACCCCAGAAGAAAGGTGCGTCGAATGAATGAAAAAGCTTGCTCAACATGCCACGTTATAGCCACCGGAAACGTCTGCCCCAGATGCAAAACACCAACCCTAAGCGACGACTTCAGCGGATTGCTCATAATATTTAACCCAGAAGACTCAGCCATAGCAAAAGTCATGAACATCAAAAAGAAAGGACGTTACGCGTTAAAGGTTAGATGAGATGGCTACCAGGTACAGACTTACACCAGAACTACGTAAAAAACTCAAGAAACCAATAGGCACACTCATTCGAGGTTCATTCAACGAAACAATGAAGAAACTCAAGGATTTGGTGGAGAAAGAAAACCCGCCTATGATAATTTCTGTAGGAGACAGCGTTTCAAAAAACCTTGCAAAAAACAACATGTTCCCCAAGTTATCCATTGTGGATAACAAAGTTATGAGAAAGAGAATACAGCCTATCGCACTCAAAGCAGACAAAACTCTTTACGTTAAAAATCCTCCCGCAACAATAACGGAGGAAGCACTCGCAACAATTCAAGAAGCATTAGAGCATAACGGTCGTGTCAAAATCGTTGTAGATGGAGAGGAGGACTTGCTTACACTTGCTGCCGTTTTGTATGCGCCAGAGAACTCTTTTGTTGTGTATGGCCAGCCACTTGAAGGAATAGTTGTGGTCAAGGTTACGAAGCAGAAAAAGAAAGAAGTGACTAACGTTTTAAAAGCTATGGAAATTTTTCGAAAAGCTAAATAGAGAGGAAACGTATCAAGTCAACACCATACCCGAGGAAAAGCTATGGAAATCGAAATAATATCAAAGAAAGAAAATCCATTGCTAAAACGGAGAGAAGTACACTTCAGAGTAAAACATGAGCAAAAGGGCAGCACACCACCGCGGCTGGAAGTTAGAAACGCCGTTGCCAGTGCCTTAAAAGCGAAGGTAGATTTTGTGTTTGTCAAAAAATTCAAGACTAAAACTGGCAAACACGTAGCTGTTGGATTAGCAAATGTTTATGACTCTGTAGATCAAGCGAGACTTGTTGAGCCAGAGTATATTATTAAAAGGAATGTACCACCTGAAAAACCAGCAGAGACCAAAGAAGGAAAGGAATAGAATATGTCAGAAAACGTGGAGGAAAAACCTAGAGAAGAGAAAGAAAAAGGGAAGACTGAGAAAAGAAAGAAAGAGGAGAAAGGAATTTTTTCCCTCTATAAAATAGAAAATAATCAAGTTGTAAGGCTGAGACCGACATGTGAACGATGCGGACCAGGATATTTCATGGCTGACCATGGTGACAGATACACTTGTGGACGTTGCGGCTTTACACGTTACAAGCAAATTCCCGAAGACACAAAGTAAACACCTTTAAATCACTTGTTGCAATGATAATTGATGGTTAAAATGATTAGGGTAAACGTTTCAATAACAAACGTTTCTGCGGAGAGATTTTGGGACGCTCGAAAGCCTATACCGCCAATCAAGATAAACACGAATCTTAATCTAGTTGCCGTGGAAAAGAAAAAAGAAGATTTTTTGGAGGTACCTTTTGTTTTGACAGTTAATTACAACCCTTCCATAGCCCAGATAAGTATGAAGGGAAGAGCGTTCGTGACGGGAAACAAAGATGAGGTTGGCAAGATTCACAAAGACTATAAGGAAAAGAAGCCTCCGCCACCGGTTATAGTGCAGTCGATTTCCAATGTTGTCTTTGTGGAGTCTGTGTTAATATCCAGAACATTGAATATTCCGCCGCCAATTCCTCTACCTACAATTCCAGCTAAAAAGCCGTCAGAAGAGAGGCCTTCAAAGCTGGATTATACCGCTTAAAACGGTTTTCTCGCTCTCTTACTTCAACGGAACATACATTGAAGAACGAGATGCACCAATTCCGGGTGTTCCATGCTTCACAGGCCTGTTGGTTATTGCGAATTCGCCTAGGTAGTGTCCAATCATCCCTGGTTTTATCTCCACCGAAACGAATTCTTTGCCGTTGTGAACGAGAATTGTGAGACCAACCATTTCAGGTAGGACAATCATGTCGCGTATATGGGTTTTGATTGCCATGTTGCTTCCTTTCCTAATAGCCTCTTTTGTCTTCCTTATTTTTTCAAGCAGCATCCTCTGTTCTGGTGTTAAACCGCGATGAAGACTTCTCCTTTGCCTGGAGGGAAGCAAGTTGATGAACTCGTCCATTGACATACCTTGCAGTTGATCAAGCGCAAATCCACGATATGCAAATTTCTTCGGCATTTTTTCTCAACCTATTTTTGACGTTTAAATGCTATAAACCTTCTGGGCAGTATTCCTACTTCCTTCTCCTCTTCTTCTGCCCAGCACGCCTAGCAGCTATTAATCCAACTTTCTGTCCTGGAGGAGCATGACGGGAGACAGTGGTGACTTTTCGTGCACTTTTTTTGCTGCTACCATATGGATGCACAGCTGCAATCATCGCTCTTCCACTCGTTCTTGGATATTTATGTCCTTTCGCTTTCTTTAAGTGAAATTTTGCACCAGCTTTCAGGAAGGGCTTTTCTGTTCTGCCTGCACCAGAAACTACACCAATCGTTGCCCTGCAATAATCATTTAAATATTTGGTTTTTCCTGATGGCAGTTTTATCATTGTTCCCTGGGGTGTATGCCCTACGACTGTTGCGTATGCTCCAGAAGACTTGGCGATTTTTCCACCGTCTCCCGGATGAAGTTCTAGGTTGCACATTATGGTGCCTTCTGGGATTTTGCCTACTGGGATGATGTTCCCTACATCGACTGGGGCTTTTCCGCCCATCTGTATTTGTTGGCTTGCGTGAACCCCTTCAGGAACAACTGTGTAGCACGTTTTTCCATTCTTGAATTTTATAAGTGCAAGGGGTGTTCCACGTCCTGGGTCGTGGACTAAGCCTTCGATAACTCCTTCTATTGTTGTTTCAAGGTACTCCTTTACTTCCAACAATGGATATTGTGAAGGGGCAACTCTTTTGTGAGTTGACGCCCTAAATGTTGATCCGCCTCGTCCTCGTCTCTGAACACGAATTCTCTTTCCCATTACCCATTTCACCTCATAAGTTTTACAATATTCCAAGTTTGATTGCGACATCCGCTGCTTTGTAATCTGGATGAAGCTTGACGAAGGCTTTCTTTTCACCTTTTGGTGTGATGAGGACGTTGACTTTTTCAACTTCTACTTCATAAAGCTCTTCAACTGCTCTTTTGACGTCTTTTTTAGCTGCTTCAAGGTTGACTACGAAGACTAGTTTATTTTCTTTTTCAACCATTAAGCTTGCGGATTCCGTCATTAAGGGATACAGTATAACTTCGTAGGGGTCCATTATGCCTTCTCACCTTCACCGTAAAGTTCATTCAGCTTTTCAACTGCGCTGCTTGTCCAGATTGTAAGCCTTCCAGGGTGTGTGCCAGGGGCTAGAATTTCAGTGTTTAGGTTGTTAACGGTCACAATATCTACGCCTGGTATGTTCCTTGCGGCTTTCACGATGCCTTTGTTTTCGGCAACAACTATTAGGGGACCTACGGCCTGTTTTATTTTTCTGCCTCTAAGTTTACCCTTTCCAGCTCGGATTCTTCTGCTTTGCTTCACTCTGTAAATGTCTGAGAACACTCCCAGATTTATGAGGGCTTCTTCAACCTCTTTTGTCCTCTTTAACTTTTCCAGTTCGCTAGTAACTATTGGGGGAATTTGTCGTACATCTTCAACGTGGTGACCACGAGCAACAACGGTTTTTCTGGAGGATGTAGCAGCTATTGCAGAAAATAGAGCTAGTCGTTTCTCTTTTTTCGGAATTCTTTTTTCAATCTTTTTTTCTGAGACCGGTGGATGAGCTGATCTTCCGCCCACTGTTCCAGGGGCAAGGGCTGCTCTTTGGCGTGCTCCCTTAGTTCTCGGCATTCTCGATATGCCCAGGCCTACGCCTCTGGATTCTGCGGTTGTTCTTTTTCCAGCCATGGGGTTTCTGCCTTGGGGTTGGAATCTGCGGGATTGTATTGCTAGGACTGCCCGTTTTATAACGTCTGGTCTTAAGGGTGTATCGAAGATTTTCGGGAGTTTTATTTTTCCGATGGGGGTTCCCGTGAGGTCAAAGATTTTTTGGGTTTTGACCATGGTTTTTCACCGTTATTTTCCTTGTGGCGATTCCAGCGATATGTATGTGATTTGTGGCGGTTGTTCTGGTATACGTTTTGGTGGGCGTGTTGGATGGCGTAGTTTTATTGGTCGTTTTTCCGTACCGGCTATGCTTCCGTCCAGTATCATGTAGGGTCCGCGGATTACGCCGTACCTTATGAAGCCGCCTTTTGGCGTTACTTCTTTTCCGTCTGTTCCGATTTTTAGGATGCGTTTGTTCAGTTCTGTTCTTTGGTGGAATCCCATTTGTCCTGCTCTTGGGACGGTGTGCATTATGTGTGTTGGTTTCCATGGGCCTAGAGTTGCTATGCCTCTTTTTGTTTTTCTTGCCTTGCGTGCGAGTATTCTCACTCCCCAGCGTTTCACTGGTCCTTGGAAGCCTTTTCCAATTGTTACTGCTATTGCGTCTACATATTGACCTTCTTTGAACACATCTGCTGTAGTTATTGTTTTTCCAAGCAAGGTTTTTGCGTACTCAAATTGCTGCTGGATTGTACCTCCACCGATTTCTATTTCCGTCACGTCTGGCTTTTTCTTTGGGACACTGGCTTGTTTCGGCTGTGTGACTGCGATGAAGCGTATTTTTGTCACTTTTTCCAGATTTTCTTCAATTTTTTTGAGACTATCTTCAGTGTTGAAGTTTTCAGGTAATGTGAATATGCGTTCGAGTTCTTTTGGCGGTTTTTCCATCCATGCTTCTGTTAGGGTTTGGAGACCGTATGGGTTTCTTGTGTAGGCTCTTATGGCGCATATGAGCATGGGTGGTGTTTCTATTATTGTTGCTGGGCGGATTACTTCTTTGCCGTAGTTTGGTGAGCGTTTCCTGTCTTCTACTATAAACAGGTGGGTCATGCCTGCTTTATAGCCTATAAAACCTAGAAGTGCAGGTGTGTCCGCCTCTGTTTCTGGCCAGTAGCGGATTCTGGCCAGTATGTTTTTAGCGCGTTTCCTAGGTGAATAAGAGAGGGAACCACGTTTTGGTGCGTGTTTTTTTCTGTGACCCATTGTTATTCCGCTTCGCGTCTTGTAGGAATGAGAAAATTAAGTTATAAACGTTACTAGTAATTTAAACCATAACCGATAATTTTGGTTATTTGCGTTTACGCAAGCGTGTGCTTTGGCATCTTCCTTCTGACCAAGCCACCAACAATTTTTAATGCGACTTTTAGATTTTGGAACTTATTGAATCAATCAGTTTCCTTACCAATTTTCTGCAATCTTCTATACCCTTCTGATCTCTAAGAACTTCTCCTCTAAATTTACCTGTAGCATGGGCTCCAAGCTGTGAGTTATATAAAATTAATTTCATTCCTAAACTTTTAACTTCATTGGCAGCAAGGTTTAGACATTCCTCTGCATTTTCTCCAGGGTCGGTTACAACAAAAAGGCAACAGTGCTTTCCTTCAAGAGGTGGAGAGACGTTCTGCTCTAGCCTTAATTCTTCACTGTAACCGGGATGCTTTCTAAAATGATGGATTAAATCTAATCTTTCCAGAAAACAGAGAAGTTTTGTGGGAGCTTTGAATAAATACTTTGGGTATGCAAATATTATGCCGTCAGCTTCTTTCAATTTTTTAAGGATCTCGTTAAAGTCGTCTTCCAATGGACATTCCATGCTTTCACATTTTCCACAAAGATTACAAAATGTTATTTCCTTTTTTGCTAACTGGATTATTTCATAGTTAATTTCCTTAAGGGGTTTGAGAGTTTCTTTGGTTAGTAAAAAAGAGTTTCCGTATTCTCGTTGAGATCCAACTATCGCCAACAGTTTTATGACGCTGCTCTCCTTTTCTCTTTCTGGTGTATCAAAAGTTTTTGCCATAACAACACCGCCTATTCCTTTTAATCATTCCGCCTAACAACATAATAACGAATTCGGTTATAAAAAATAAATCATTTTTCTTAATGTGCCTAAGGGTTGAATTCTTAACCGTCATTTTGAATATTGATTATAACTTCATAATTTTTAATATTGATTTGTTTGAATATTTGAAGGTAAGCGCTTGCGCGGAGGCGTGCGCCCCCCATTAATTAATATGGGGAACCACGCACACCCCTTTACGGGGTGCACAATAGCTGTGTGTTTTTAAGGAAATTGATTGGTGGGAAATCTTAAATCTGGTGAATTGAGCGGGTGCAGATTTTTTGCAGAGCAAAAAGGATAGACCCCCTATAGTTTTCATGTATAATTAATATTTGGAGCCAAATATGTTTGTTAAGTGTGGAGACGTGTTATTGACAGCTTTTGATTATTAGCTCTAGGATTTTTTGGGCGGCTTGTTCTGG